>NZ_JAUZUV010000010.1:0-88822 GCF_031844265.1 Acinetobacter sp. RG5
GTCATGTTCCCGATTGAGCTGAATATCCTAGTATTGCACTGGGATTTTGAAGCCAAAAAAGTCAAATCAGCAATCAAAAATAAGCATGATCAAGCATCAAATATTGATTCATGTAACCTGTTAATCAAAACTTAAAAGTCATATTTAAATACTGACAAAAAATTGAACTACAATTCACATGAACTAGATTTGCATGATGCAAACAGATCTTAAGTAAAATGGAAACCGTTTGTGTGGAAATTACTAGATAAGTTGCATGAAGCCTACTCAGTTCAGAATAAAACTACTCAAAAATGATCTCCGAAAGAGCTAGACAAAACATTTCTAATGAGGTCAATAGAGCAAATGAGCAGGATCAATCTAAATAGGGGCGTTTATCTATTCAAGAGAATAAACACCCTGTGAAGCGACCAGTAAACTAAATGGATTCTGGCAGAATTTTAAAGTTGGCGTATTTTCGGATTGTTTCAGTATTGAGTTGGTGGATTTCATCCAGAAAGGCGACATTAAAACTGCCTAACTGTTGTGCGCGTTCAAATGCCAATTGACCGGCAATTGCAAAATGTACATGTGCCGTTAATGCAGCAAGGGCTGGAGACGTTACTGCACTATAGGCAGCGATCAGTGCACCGAGTGCACATCCCATCGCCGTGATTCGGGGCTGTAAAGCAGAACCGCCTGACACCTGTATCACAGGATAGTCTTTCGAAATAATGTAATCAGATTCACCGGAGATTGCGATACATTCACAATGATCCAGCAAACTTCGCGCCTGTAAATAAACATCCGCACTGTCTACTGTGCTGTCTACACCCTTGGACTCGATCTGCTTGCCAGCCAAAGCACCAATTTCAGAAGCATTGCCTCGTAAAATCGTAGGCTGGGAATGCATCAACTGATCTACGACGCCAGAACGCCAGTGCAGCACTGTTCCATAACCGACCGGATCAAGCACCCAGGGTTTTTGCAGCTGATGTGCAGTTTTCGCAGCAATCTGCATCGCCTGAACCTGCTCTGTCGTCGGTGTACCCAGATTCAGACTGATTGCTGCTGCAATCTTGGCAAAACTTTCAGCTTCAAAAGGATTGTCGATCATGGCTGGAGATGCATGTGCAGCCAGTACAATATTGGCGACATAATTGCTGGCCACCGTATTGGTCATGATATGCACCAAGGGCTGCTGTTGCTGAAGTTTCAACCAGGCTTCACAGATCTGGTCCAGAAGGGTTTGCTGTAATGCTTGCATCTAAGTCGTCATCGTGGTCATTTATAAAAGTGGAAGATAAGTTGTCTATTCGGTCAGCGGGTAAAATAATGGTCTTGATGCTTGCAGCTACGACAGAACAGGCTGACATAGTCACTGGCATCATAATCCACCGACAGTTCCTGTGAGCCGCAGTGCATACAACGTTTCTGGGAATAAAATTTCAGGCGAGGTTCGATCTTGTGCCACGAACGCCATACTGGCTGAAAGAAGATATTTTCATCATAGCCCAGAAAACGATAAAACAGGATTTCGCTCATCTTGCTGAAAGCCAGTTGCGGAGGGCGTGGCAGGGTAGAGGTTTCCCATTTTTCCGTGACGGAACGTTCCCGGTACTGCTGCAAGGTTTTCTTTAGCAGATTAGTATTAATAAAATTTTCATTGCGTGGCTTAAGAGCTTTTTGTTTGTACAGATATTCAAGTCCCGTTTGTACCAGATAATAAATCTGTCCCACAGCCAGTACATCCAAAAGACGATAGCAAAAAGTCTGAAAGCTCTGATTTCCGGCAATTTGCACATTCCAGCTACGACAATAGAATTGGGCAAACTGAATGATTTCTTCATACAGCAGGCAATAGAGTGCATCTTTGACTTCATCTGCACTTTTAAAGGGCACACCTTGGCTCAGGTTTTGGTAAAACCAATTGCGCAGCTGCTGGGTAATGCTGAACAGGGTCGGTTCAGAATATCCATCCAGTCGGACATTAATATAATAATGCTGATTTTCCTGCTGGAGATCTTTGGGAATCAGAACCTGATCCCTGATTAGGATTTTTACCAGACCATGTTGGAACAGATAATTGGGACTGATGGAATAATATCGAATTTGATGCCAGTCAATATATTCACGGTGCTGACTATATTCCTGCACCTGTTCATCCAGAACCGAAAGTAAAAACAGCTTATTGATAAAACTGAGCTGATTCAGCTCAAGAACCGGCCGATCCTGCTTTTTATGATATTGACGGTTTTCCTGTAAACGGACTTCCTTGAGCATGCGTTTACGCTGCGCCAGACATTGTTCGCAATAACAATTGTGCTTTTGATCGGAGTAAAGCTGATGCTGGCAATGGCTGCATTCATGATAGCTCAGCTCCTGATCATATTGTTCTGCCTCAATCCAATACATCGATGCCTTACACAATGGGCAGTGAGTACTTTCATCAAGCTGTTTTTGCAGAACACTGAATACCATGGTCGCGAGCAACTCTAGAATGGAAGGGCATTTGATTATACACGGCTGATGAGATGCAAACGTAGTGGACTGGTGCAATTTTTCTAAATCAAAATTAGTCACCCAAACAGGAGAAGAGCTACCGAAGTAGCTCTGATTTTAAAAACATGAAATGACGTTTTTTAAACCGGGCAGGGTAATGTGTCGTCCTCCTCGCCGCGGTGTTTGGCATGAATTAAGGCCTGAACCTTTTTAGAGGGCACTTTTTTGGCACCGAGTGCATCGTAGGTGTTGAGAATGGCAGTCACTTCATGGGCCTGAAGCGGAATGCCTTCACAGCTCATCATCAGTGCAATCACTTTATGGTCAATATTGGCCTGATCCAGGGTCTGCAAAGTTTTGATATTTTCGATCCGTACAACATGCTGTTTTAAATACATGGCTCACCTCATCATCGTTATCATTATTCTTTCATTGGAAGTGTGGGAAAACACAGTTTAACTGTAGCAAAAAGTGTGCTCATTTTTTAATCTTCATTTATGCGGTACTCTGCAAATAAAATTATATATTTTTAAATCAGTTATTTATGAAAATGTAAGAAATTATGATTCTGGTTATTTTTATGGCACAGATATTTCTTATGTAGAGCCAAGTGCTGCTCAATTAGGCAGAATGCATTGAAAGTGGTGCACGAAATGCCCATATTAGATCTAACAATACAAATGCACAGACAGCGTTTAAAACTTGGCGTATGATTTTGACATGAACAATGTCGAACACGATAAAAGATTAGGACAGGACATGAATATTGCGGCAAACCCGGTGATCGAAGCGGATCAAACCATTTATTTAAAAGACTATCAAAAACCTTCCTTTATTGTTGATTCCATCGACCTGAATATTCAAGTCTATAGTGACCACAGTCTGGTCAGCAGCAAGCTGGAGATGCAGCGCCAAACTGCTGGCGATCTGGTTCTGCTTGGCCGCGATCTGGAGCTGCAATCGATTCGGTTAAATGGTCAAATCCTGAATGCCAGTGACTACCACCTGGATGCTGAACAGCTAGTCATTACTAATGCGCCTGATCAAGTGTCGCTTGAAATCGTGGTCAAAATTCATCCTGAAAGTAATACCATGCTGGAAGGTTTATATCAGGCCAGTTCAGATCTGTTTGTGACCCAAAATGAACCAGAAGGGTTCCGTAAAATTACTTTTTATCCAGATCGTCCTGATGTGTTGTCTGTTTTTACGACGCGTGTCGAAGCAGATAAGAAATATCCGGTTTTGCTTGCAAATGGTAACCTGCTGGAAACTGGTGAAGTAGATGAAAATCGTCACTATGCAGTGTGGCAGGATCCGACCAAGAAACCGAGCTATTTGTTCGCCTGTGTGATTGGTGATCTGGCCGTGATGAAAGATCATTATGTTACTTCGGAAGGCCGCAATGTAGCTCTGGAAATCTACGCAGAAGAAAAAGATATTCCAAAATGCAAGATCGCCATGGAAGCGCTCAAACATTCCATGCGCTGGGATGAGGAGCATTATGGTCTGCCTTATGATCTGGATAATTACATGATTGTGGCGACCAGTGCATTCAACATGGGTGCCATGGAAAATAAAGGTCTGAATATCTTCAATACTTCATGCGTGCTAGCCGATGAAGAGTACACCACTGATGCCGCCATCATGCGAGTACAGTCAGTCATTGCACATGAATATTTCCATAACTGGACAGGTAACCGGATTACCTGTCGTGACTGGTTCCAGTTATGTTTGAAAGAAGGCTTGACTGTATTCCGTGACCAGTCTTTCTCGGAAGATTTGCAGTCGGCTGCGGTACAGCGTATTGATGATGTAGCGGTTCTGAAAGCACATCAGTTCCCGGAAGATTCAGGACCATTGTCACATCCACCGCGTCCAGATCATTTTGTAGAAATTAATAACTTCTATACTGCCACTGTTTATGAAAAAGGTGCGGAAATTAACCGCATGATGGCGACCTTGCTTGGCAAGGAAAAATTCCGTCAGGGAACCGATGAATATTTCCGCCGTCATGATGGTCAGGCGGTAACGGTTGAGGATTGGGTGGCTGCACTAACAGCAGGTTCAGGTGTAGATCTTTCAAATTTCCTGACCTGGTATAACCAGCCGGGTACGCCTAAACTTCAAGCAAAAGCTGAATATGATGTAGAGACCCAAATCTATCGCCTCAGCTTTAAGCAAAGCCTGAAAACCCATGCTAAATATCCAAATCTGAAAGCAGTACCCATTCCCGTGGCTTTGGCATTGTTTGATGCTGAAAGCGGTGAACAGCTAACGCTAACTTCTGAAGCACTCTTTGAAAATGGCGTCAAAGATGGCGTGTATCTGTTTGATCAGGATGAAGCCACGATCGAATTTAGCGGTGTGACAGCAAAACCGGTGGTGTCCTTGCTGCGCAATTTCTCTGCTCCGGTAAATCTGGACTTTGACTATTCAGAAAAAGAACTGGCTTTCCTGTTGCAATATGAAACGAATGGTTTTAACCAGTGGCAAGCAACTCAGACCTTACTCGAGCGTATCTTGCTGGATGACCAGCCTGCAGAAATTTATATCGAGGCTATGCTTAATACCTTGCCGGATGTGATTGAAAAAGATCCGCTGTTGGCATCACGTTTGTTTGATGTACCATCTGAAGGTTATTTAGGTAGCCGTATTGATCAGAATTATAATCCGGTCCTGATTCAGGAAAAGCGTGAGGCTTTGCTGCATACCTTGGCACGTGCCTTTGGGGAAACTGCGAAAGAAACTTATCTCAATCTGGATCCTGATCTGCAATCTGAATTTTCGCAAGCGATGGGCGTGCGCGCCTTAAGAAACATCATGCTCACGATGATGGCTCGTCAGGGAGATGCATTCGCCTTTGATTTAGCCTATGAGCAATATCACACAGGCAATATGTCTGAACGTTTGGGTGCACTGAAAGTTCTGGTCTGGAATGATGCGCCACAAGCAGAAGAAGCTCTGGCAGATTTTTATAGCCGCTTTGAAGATGAAGCCTTGTCTTTAGACCAATGGTTTATGGTTCAGGCAGCACATCCAAAAGCAACAGATGAAACCATTGCGTATCTGACCCAGCATCCGGATTATGATTTGGCGGTGCCTAACCGTATCCGTGCCGTGAGTGGTGGTCTGAATGCCAATCCGGTCAATACCTGGAGCTTTGGCGTACAGCATTTTATTAGTCTGGCGAAATATCTGGACGAGAAAAATCCGATTGTAGGCTCACGTTTGCTACAGGTATTGTCACGCTGGTATACCTTGGCAGAACCGCAACGCAGTGAAGTGAAAGCACAGCTTGAAACCTTAAAGCCACTGGTTAAATCTAAAAACGTGTCTGAGACACTCAATAGTATGCTCAGCGTATAACATCAATATTCATAAAAAACCGGATCGACCTGATCCGGTTTTTTATTTCCTGTTTATTTCAAACGCTGGCTTTAAATACAGTTGAATTTCTCTAAAGGCCTAGGTAAGTACCAAAGGGTGTTACAGTATGATTATACGGAAAAGAGTATTTGTTTATTAAGCTGTAAGCTAGGTAAAGGGATCTACAGATTCGCTTACTAGAGGTTGTCCAAGATATGTTAGTGAAAATTGAAGATGGTTTTTATTTAAATAGCCAGCATATTATTGCCGTACATGTCAGCAAGAATCCTGAAAATGGCTTACTTGAAATCTCCATTCAATATACGCCGCATTCCATTCAGCAGGTCGGAGAATACAAAAAAGTATTTCAAAGCCAGCTTGATGCTGAAATTTTCTTAAGTGAGTTAAATCAAAAACTTCGCTAAAAGCCTGCATCATACAGGCTTTGATCAAGCATCTTATTGTCTGACGATGAGTACTGGAATAGAGGAAAGTGCCAGAACATTTTGAGCGACACTGCCCAGCATGAGTTTCTGCAGACCTTTACGACCATGTGAACCCATAATGATCATATCGGTCGGGGATTCATTTGCAGCCTGTATAATGCCTTCTGACGGTGCCATGCCATGCAGGATTTTTGTCGTCACCTGGATGCCATCACGAACAAAGTTCAGTTTCAGTTCATTTAAACGATCCAGCGCATTTTGTTCTGCATGCATAAAGTAATCTGTGACTGCTGGAGCAACTTTGTAAAAATCTACGCCCTTAAAGGGATCTACCGCAATCACACTGAGTAAAGTGACATGGCTATGAAATACTTTGGCCAGTTCCAGGGCGTGATCTGCGGCAGCATAGGAAATCGAGGACTCATCGAGTGCTACGAGAAGATGATCATAGTTATTCATGGTGCTTCCTCATATTTATTATTGCAGTAAGCGGGGGTGGTTTGAGCGAGTAAATCTCCACAGCATGTTTTGCTAGAGGTTCAAATGTAAAGTAGCAAGTACTGCGCATCTTGAAGATGCGCAGCGTCAGGATTATTTTTTCACGATCAGTACGGGAATTTCACTCGCACCCAATACATCTTGTGCAAAGCTGCCCAGAATCATTTTCTGGAAGCCTTTACGGCCATGAGAACCCATAACAATCAGGTCTGCTTTCACTTCACCCGCGGTTTCAGCAATATGCTCTGCATTGACTAAACCTGTGACAATGCGGGATTGCGCTTCAATACCTTCACCGGCTGCGATGGCAGTGGCTTCTTTCAAGGCCTTTTTGGCATTGGCATGTGCCTCGATAAAATATTCCTTCATGATGGAGGAGCTGTAATAGAAATCAGCCTCGGTAAAAGGATCTTCTGCGATCAGGCTGATCAGGGAAAGCTGACTACCGAATGCCTTGGCAATTTTGGCAGCATGTCGTACTGCAGAAAAGGAAATTTCTGAACCGTCCACTGGGACTAAAATATGTTGATAAGCCATGGTTTTTCTCCGCAGGTTGTCTGATTTTTAGGCTTGGTTTATTGATAGCACAGTGCTGTGGCGGGTGCAATTGCAAAAAAGCGGTAAAATTGAAAAAACTCATTAAATTACAAATATTTTTCATGTAAAAGTGATGGAAAAAACAGAGTAAAAAACTCGGAATTGCAGTTTTAGTGATCAAAAATAAGAGGATGAATAGTCCTTGTTTGCAGCAGGATAGTTTAAACTGCCGTAGCCTGTTTTTAGATCATGTATAGGGGACAGTTTTGAGGTTTTTTGCCATTCATCTTTTGCTCATAAGTTCAGTTATTCTTTCCGGCTGTCAGACCGCACAGAACAGTAAAGTCATTGCCGGTGCTTTTAACCTGACCACAGGCTTGCAGCAAAAAGTGATGGATCGTTATGCACCTAGTGCGGTTATCGTGCAGCAGAATATTGCCTATGCGCCGCAACAGAAATTATCTCTGGATCTGTATCAGCCGCAGAATATTGCCAGTATTGGCCCACGACCGACCATTGTCTGGATTCATGGCGGCGGCTGGATTTCAGGTTCTAAAGAACATGCACGCGGTTATTTCAAGCTGCTGGCGGCACAGGGCTATAACGTGGTATCCGTGCAATATCAGTTTGCGCCACAAGTGACCTATCCAAGCCAGTTACACCAGATCAATCAGGCACTTGAATTTCTCGATACCTATACAGACACCTACCAAATCGATGCCCAGAACTTATATCTGGCCGGAGATTCTGCCGGGGCGAATATGGCCAGCCATTACGCCGCGCTTTTGACCAATCCTGTATTTGCCGACCAATCCGGTATTCAGCCTCATCTGCAACCCGCGCAGCTTAAAGGTTTAATCTTGCATTGTGGAATTTATGACTTGGAAGCATTTGCCAGCACAGCACCTGAGGAAATGAAAATTATCGAATGGGGTGTCTTTAACCTGATTCAGGCTTATACCGGCGATCGTAAACATGATGCCGAGTTTTTAAAGCAGATTTCTCCGATTCAGTATATTACGCCGTCTTATCCGCCAGTGTTCATCAGTGGCGGGAACAAGGATTTTCTGACCGATACTCAGTCGCTACCATTTGTAAAAGCTTTGAAGGAACAGCAGGTTCCTGTGACTGAAATATTTTATCCAGAGTCTAAGGCCTGGCTCATTCATGAATATCAGTTTTTTATGGGAAAAAAGGAAAGTCAGCAAACCTTTGTCAAAACCCTGGATTTTTTACATCAGCTTTCCCCTTGAAGAGAAAACGGTGCAAAATGAATCTCTCAAGAGTGATCATGTCAGATCGTCCCGACAGCAATCATTGAAAAATTGTTTGGAGTTTAAAAAATGAATCCTGTCTCATGGGCATATTTGTTGTTGGCGTTGGCTATTATTGCCGAAGTGACTGGATCAACATTTCTGGTGAAGTCAGAAGGCTTTACCCGATTATGGCCATCTCTGGCAGTAGTCATTTTATTCTGTATAGCATTTTATTTATTGTCTCAGGTGATTAAAGTCATTCCTTTAGGCATTGCCTATGCGATCTGGGCGGGAGTAGGCATTGTTCTTACGGCAATCGTAGGCTATGTAATCTTTAAGCAGGCGCTGGATTTGCCCGCTTTTATCGGGATTGCACTGATCATTTCCGGTGTGGTGGTGATTAACCTATTTTCCCAAACTGCAGGACATTAAAAAGGCAGACAAAGTAGCTGCTTCATTTCTACAATAAGCTTATGCCACTTGCGGTTTCAGCTTAAACAGCAAATAAACCATCAAACCCAGTAGCAGTCCCCAAAAAGCGGAGCCAATACCAAAAAACTGGATATTAGAGGCGCTAAACAAGAACGTCATCAGTGCAGCTTCACGGTCATGACTGTCCTGAAAAGCCAGCGCAATATTGTGGCCAATGGTGCCAAACAGGGCAATGCCTGCCAAGACTGTAATCAGAATCCCTGGAAAAGCCATCAGTACACTGGTCAAGGTCGCAGCAAAAAAACCCATCAGAATATAAAACAGGCCGCAGCTCATCCCTGCAATATAACGTTTGGCCGGATCAGGATGCGCTTGGGCATCCAGACTGACTGCCGCACTGATTGCGGCAAGATTGACACTGAAACAGCCAAAGGGTGCCAGCATCGCCTGGGTAATACCCGTCCAGCCTAAAATCGGATTGACCTTGGGTGGATAGCCATAACTTTTAATCACAGCCAAGCCGGGCAGGTATTGCGATGCCAGGTTAATCACCATTAAGGGTAAAGCCAGTCCTAAAATAGCCTGTAGGCTAAATTCAGGCGTAGTCCAGACCGGCTGGGCAATACTCCAGTTCAGCTGTGGAATAGTAAAATTAATAAAGAACGGACAAAGGGCAATAGCCATCAACACGGTAATCACGATGCTATAGCGCGTACTCAGTTTTTTGGAAACCAGATAAATCGCCAGTACACAAAGCACAAATTCCCATGACTGTTGCAAACTACCAAACACTGAGATGCCAAATTTTAATAACACACCTGCTAGCATGGCACTGGTCAAACTTTGTGGAATAAACTGAAAAATTCGCTCGAAAATTCCAAAGAATCCCAGACAGGCAATCAGGACACCAGAAATCAGAAAAGCGCCAATTGCTTCCCCCAGACTATAGTGACCGGCAGAAGCAATGACCAGCGCCAGACCGGCAGTCGACCAGGCGGTTGAAATCGGATAGCGATATTTCCAGGAAAGCAGAAACCCGGAAACTCCAATGCCGATACCCAGTGCCCACAACCAGGAACTGATCTGTGCCTGATTGGCACCCAGGCTTTGCGCAGCTTCAATAACCAGTACGGCAGAAACACTGATACCAATCATGCAGGTAATAAAACCGGCCATGATGGCGGGAAAGGAGAGATCTTGTAAAAGTTTTGGCATCATCCATGACACTATTTTTAAATGCGTTTAAATCATACGCTTTTCACGTATCAACACAATGTTTTTAACAATTTTATCCAGAGGTCTGCTGGCTTGAAGCCGGTCATTGCTAGAAAGTTGAAGTCGCCAGTTTAAGGCCAAAACCGCAAAACAGGATCCCAACCGCCGCGACACAGCTGGCAGTCACTTTATAGTTCTGATTGAAATAGGAGGCCAGTTTTACACCAGAAAAAATCAGGATCGACAGATAGGTCATACTGATCAATTGCAAGATTACAGCCAGAAGCGTGAATGTCAGGGCTGGATAAGGATAGGCAGGATCGACAAACTGCACAAAAAAAGACAGATAAAACAGAATCGCTTTGGGATTTAAAATACTGATTGTGAGCGCAGTACGAAAGGGCTGAACAGATTCTACCGTATCTGGAGTCGTCTTTTTAATCTGGACGCGTTGTGATGACTTTTCCGGAAAGAAAGTCTGGTAGGCCGCAATGATTAGCTTGATACCCAAGTAACTGAGATAGATTGCTCCGATAATTTTCAGGGCAATAAACAGTACCGGAAAGGCATGCAGTAAAGAAGCTGCTCCCAATGCCGTACATATAATCAGGATCAGATCACCGGTATAAACCCCCAAGGCACCCATATATCCAGTCTTAATCCCAAAACGGGAGGCAATCGACATGACATACAGGGAGTTCGGCCCAGGCAGTAACACAATCAACGTGGTTCCAATGATAAAGGTCGTTAGATCTATGATACCAAACACGAAAAACTCGCATGAACAAAAAAGCCGATGTGGCATTATAGCAACATCGGCTTGGAGAAATTTGCCGAATTTTCTTTAAATTTCAGTGGTACTCAGGAAAGTTTCACGTAATAAAGCAGCCAGTTGTTCACGTGCTTTAATGAAGCCGTCGATCCCACCTTGCAGTAATTCACTGGCCATCGGATCCTGTTTCAATTGTGCATCAAAATCGGCATGGCTGATTGGACTGAGTTCACCTTGAACTTGAATATCTTTGGCTGAGAGTTGAGCTCGCACTTCACGTTGATCATTTTCTAGTTCGGCCAATAAATTTGGCGCTACCGTGAGCAGATCACAGCCGCTCAAGCCTAGTACCTGATCAATACTTCGGAAGCTGGCGCCCATGATTTCAGTCTGAATACCATGTGCTTTATAGAACTCATAAATACGCTTAACTGATAAGACCCCCGGATCTTGTTCAATGGGGTAAGACTCAACGCCTTCAGCTTTTTTGTACCAGTCCAGAATACGGCCGACAAAAGGCGAGATTAGAGTCACTTTGGCATCGGCACAGGCATGGGCCTGATGCTGACCAAACAATAAAGTCAGATTGGTATGAATGCCTTGTTCTTCCAGTGCTTTCGCTGCCTGAATGCCTTCCCAGGTAGACGCGATCTTGATCAGAATGCGGTCTGAGTCAATTCCATATTGCGCATAAAGTGCCAGTAACTCTTTGGCTTTGGCAATGGTAGCTTCAGTATTAAAGGACAGCGAAGCATCGACTTCCGTTGAAACACGACCTTCAATCAGTTTTAAGATTTCTACACCGAATTTGACCGTCAAAATATCAATGGTACGTTCAATCAGGGCGTCATCTGTATAGCCTTCTTGCTGGGCTTGCTGAAAAGCAGCTTCAATCAAGGCCTGATTTTCAGGTTGTTTCGCTGCTGCAGTAATCAGCGATGGATTGGTGGTTGCATCAAGCGGACGAAATTTTTCAATGGCACTCAAATCACTGCTGTCTGCCACAATGGTCGTCAAGTTTTTTAATTGGTTTAATGCAGTTAATGTCATTACGATCTAGTTCTATGGTTATTGCTTATGCTTTCTTATATATCATAAATGGCCGGTTTACCAAGTAGACTGTCGTTGAATTTCTGTGATTAATGCCCGGTTTTACGTTGTTTGCGCAAGTGATTAATCAAAAAATGAGCAGCTGTGCCTAATCGGGTTTCTCTGCTCCAGACCAGATCAACAAAATATTCAAACTTTGGGGTGAAATCGAGCAGGTTGAGAACCTGTAACTGATCTTGCAAATGTGGCTGCTCATTCAGCATTTCGAATGGCAGAACCCCCCAGCCCAGTCCTTGCTGAATCATGCTGCAAGCCGAGTGATGGTTGTCGGTGCGCCAGTAATTTCGTGAAAAGAGTAGTTCCGGCTTGATGGTGCGATCCCGACTGGCCACCACAATCTGCCTGTTTTGCAAAATCTGTTCATAACTGACTTGATCGAATTGACTTAGGGGATGCTGTTTGGCGATTACAGCGACCAGTACCTCACGTTTCAATTCCACAAACTGTTCCCGTGTTTCCAGTTGTTCGCGTTCAAACATCAGGGCCAGCTGCGCTGAACCTTCGAACAGCATACGATGTGCATCTTCCTGAGGTGCACTAAATACATTGACTTGCAGTGCAGGAAATTCCTGTTCCAGTAACACGATATAATCGGTCCAACGCGTATGCAGTAATTCTGAAACCACCACAATATTCAGTTCAGATTCCAGGCCTGAACTTAGAGCTTGAGCATGCTGTTTCCACTGGTTCATTTCTACCAGTAGCTGCTGGGTTTTTTCATACAATACTTGCGCCTGTGCGGTCGGTTTCGGTTCACGACCTATACGCTGAAACAGTTCCAGATTTAAATCAATTTCCAGATTGGCAATGGCCATGCTGACTGCGGAAGGTACTTTACCCAGTTGACGGGCAGCTGCAGAGAAAGAACCGGTTTCCATCACAGTTTTAAACATCAGCAGCTGTTCCTGATTAACATTCATAATTTTATCTTTCATTTTTACTGATAGATTCTAACTCGAATAGTCAGATTTAAAGAAATAAAATTCTTGCATCATGTAATGAATTGAGCTGATTTGATATGTTAATTTCCAAAAGAAGGTTGATTCATGCGGCTTTATATGAAGGCATTTTACTGGTCGTGATCGCTGTCCTGCTAAGTACATTGATGCATATGCCGCTTGAGGTCACCGGTGCACTCGGGATTGCTATGGCCGTGACTTCAGTACTCTGGAACATGCTGTTTAATCATTATTTTGAAAAATTTGAAGCAAAACATCGTTTGAAAAGAAGCGTTAAAGTGCGAATTGCTCATGCAATTGGCTTTGAAGGCGGTTTGATGCTGGCGACCATTCCGATGGTGGCTTATGCCTTACACATGAGTCTGGCTCAGGCCTTTTTGCTGGACTTAGCTCTAACCCTTTGTATTCTTGTATATACCTTTATCTTTCAGTGGATTTATGATCATCTAGAAGCCAGACTAGGGCTCCAGCCGGATTATCGGAAAATCTCATCATAAAATATGCCATAAAAAATACCACACAGTTTAGACTCCCTTTTCAGAATGCGAAAGGTGAAATATTCAGCGATGAGGACTTGATCAAGTCCTCATTTTTTATGCTCGAACCCAACTGAAAATTAAGATATAAGACATTGATTTTTTATTTTAATTTTAAAATTTATTGGGGAATTCAATGCTATTTAGACGAGTGACTTTGTCAGTGTCCATCGTGTTGCTGATGTCTGGTTGTGGGGGTGGAGGAGGTGATAGCAGTACGCCACAGCAGACGCTTCCGGATTTCGTAATTTCACCAGGTTCGGGTGAGCAACTGAGCAAAATTGCGGAATTTAAGGTTCTGGATGTAGGTTCGGAATTAACAGCAGGGAATTTCGGTCTGAAAATCTGGAATCCCACCGCCATGGTGGTAAATGGCGATGTGCTTTATATTGCCAATAGTCAGGCCGAATCGAATATTCTACGTTATGACTTAAAACAAAAACGTGCACTCAGTGCGATTGATCCTATGAAAATTTCGGGTCTGGCCAAAAAATGGGACAGCCTGAATGATCTGGAAATTCATGCAGGGCGTTTGTATGTGGCCAATTATGGCTCGAACCGAATTGATATTCTAGATATTAGTGGTGAGCAGCCGAGCTTCATTATGGCACTCGGCATAGGTGTATGGTGGGGCGATGCGCTTAATTATGCGCTGGTACATAGCAATGCAGTGACTGCTGACGACCGTTATGTGTATGTACCTGATATTGAAGGCCGGATCAATGTCTGGCGTCAAAGTGATGTGACAGCGCAAAACCATTTAAAGGCCCGCAAATTTGCACGGCTCAGCTTGCCGGGCTGTGCACGCAACTGTAATGCACGTATGGAGGTCATGGGCGACTATCTGTATACCAGCGTGCCGGATGGTATGACTTATGTCCACGATATCAATCAGATTCAGGAAAATGGAAATAATATTACGCCCATTTTAATAGAAACCAATTTGTCGGCAGTCATGCATCGCCATAACGATGGCCTGGTCTATGTGTCACGGAATGATGGCACTGTAGAAAGTTACAAGGAAAAATCCTTTAACTTGGAGTCTATCTTACCTAATAAAAGTGTGGATACCTTTCGAGACTATATTTTAAAAGGGCAAAACCAGAGCAGCCGAATAGCTAAAGCCAGCGATCTTTATATTTATGGTCAGAATCTATTACACATGGCCAATCAGAAAATTTATATTCTGCCAATGCTGACCCTGCAACAGAATAAATCCACCCAGCTAAACCAAGCTATGATTTTAACCGAATCTAAAGCACGCGAGAGAAGCCGTGTCTTGCAGGATGGTGAATCATGGGAAACCTTGACCAATAGCAGCCAGCGTCATGTCTATATGGACCATATTTTATCGGCAACCCTAAATGGCAATCGCCTGCATTTGCAAAGCTACAGTGCTGTGCCTGTACGTGATTTGCAGATTCGTGCCAAGATTAAAAACTCAGAAGACTGGGTGATTCTGGCAAAGCTGGATCAGTTGACGCCATTTTCGAATGCCAGCTTTGATCTCAAACTGACCGATCAATCCCGTTTCCCGTTGCTCGATGGCACAGGCTCGATCCAGCTAGCAGGTCTGAGTCAGACCACGCAAAATCCAAGCAATATTTTTGATCTGAAAATTAACTCTGAGACCGATGAGCACGTCAAAAAGCTGAACCAGATTAAAGCCAAATGGAAAATTTATTTTGGTACCTATGATGAACCGAATAAATGGTGTCGTATTACGCCGGTCTATGCCCGGGAATGGGTCATGATGATGACCAATCTGGCCTATATGCTCAGTACTCCAGAATTTGAAACCTTATGGTTTAACCATAAAGCGGTCATGGGACACGATTTTTTTGGCAATGATGGTCAGGTAGAAGGGCCGAATGGTTTCTTTCAGCCAGAAGATTATGTCCGGATCTATCGGGAAATTCTTAACCGCAATGAAATTAATCTTGGCATTACCAATATGGGTGGTGGTTTAGGTGGTGGAGCAGTATTAGGAGTAGATACTTGGTTATTCTATGGCCATTACAGATTATCTGGTTATCGAATTATTGCACATGAATTTGGTCATCATTGGGGCGGGCATAATAGTGCCTGGGCCATGTCGAATTATGGCTTTGAAGCTATCGTCGATTGGTTAAACTTCTATTTCCAGCGCCGTCCAGGTTCAATTCCTTATATGGACCCAAATGTGAATGCTTTTCACTTGACGCCAGACAGCGCACTTTGTCAGGGTGTGAACCAGAATATGGTGAAAGGTGTAGCATCGACTGCGCCGTGGAATAAAGTGGATGAATACTTCAAAAATAACCCACTGCCAAATTAATAAGTCATAAAAAAAGCCCCTGAATTGAGGGGCTTTTTTTATAGTGGGAACAATTATTTTTCAATAATCGCTGTGACACCTTGACCACCGGCGGCACAGATGGACACTAGTACGCGGCCTGAACCTTTCTGGTTAATCAGTTTTGCTGCTGTCGCAATGATACGACCGCCGGTTGCTGCAAATGGGTGACCAGCAGCAAGTGAAGAGCCTTTTACGTTCAGTTTTGCACGGTCAATTGAACCCAGTGGAGCGTCTAAACCTAAACGCTCTTTACAGAATTTCGGATCTTCCCAAGCTTTCAGCGTAGACAATACTTGAGATGCAAAAGCCTCATGAATTTCATAATAGTCGAAGTCTTGCAGTTTCAGACCCGCACGCTCCAGCATACGTGGCACTGCATAAGCAGGCGCCATCAACAAGCCTTCTTTTTTCTCAACGAAATCAACTGCGGCAGTTTCCTGGAAAGTCAGGTAAGCCAACACTTCATGGCCATTTGCCTTCGCCCATTCTTCAGAAGCCAATAGCACACAAGAAGCACCATCTGTCAGTGGCGTAGAGTTACCTGCTGTCATGGTACGGGCATCACCTTTACCAAAAGCAGGTTTAAGTTTTGCCAGCTTCTCAACTGAAGAATCAGCACGCAGGTTATTGTCACGTTGAAGACCCAAGAATGGTGTAATCAGGTCATCAAAGAAACCTTCTTCATAAGCTGCAGCCATTTTCTGGTGTGAAGATGCAGCCAGTTCATCTTGCGCTTCACGGGAAATTCCCCATTCCAGTGTGGTAATCGCCTGATGATCACCCATAGACAGACCTGTACGCGGTTCACCATTTTTTGGTGCATCCATCAGGTCTTTCACATTGATCTTGGTCAATGCTTTCAGACGGTCTTTTGCAGTTTTCGCGATATTTAGCTCAAGTAATGCTTTACGTAAACCGTCACCAAAAGCAATCGGTGCATCAGAAGTCGTATCTACACCACCTGCAATGCCTACTTCGATTTGACCTAGAGCAATCTTGTTCGCTACCAGAAATGCCGCTTGAAGGCCAGTACCACATGCTTGCTGAATGTCATAAGCAGGGGTTTCCGGTGCAAGAGCAGTATTTAGTACACATTCACGAGTCATGTTGAAATCGCGGCTGTGTTTCAGTACAGCACCTGCAACCACTTCACCTAAGCGTTGACCTTGAAGGTTAAAACGTTCAACCAGACCATTCAGGGCTGCTGTGAACATATCAGTATTGGATGCCGTAAAGTAAGCACCGTTAGAACGTGCAAATGGAATGCGGTTACCACCAATAATAGCAACGCGGCGAACTGTATTTTGGCTCATGTTTGGTTCCTGTTGAACAGAAGTCTGTGTTATAGATGTTGAATCTTGTTGGCTTGAAGTCGTTTTTTTGGTACGTGCAGATGTACTGCGTGTACGTGTGGTTTTAGCCGGACTTTTTTCTGTGGCATTGGCTGTATCAGGATTTTTAGTGCTACGCTTGCTACGCGTTGATGGTTTTGACACAGTTTCTGTCGCAGAGTTCTCGACTGCTGGATTATCTTGAGTTGTTTTGCTCATAAGGCTTTACCAGGCAAATAGATCGTCTTCTTGGCGCTTACATTAGCACAGAAGAAGATAGGCTGTATTGACTACAATGACATTACAGGCTGCGCTCAGGTCAAGTCATCTGCCTATTATCTCAAGTATGATTGGGCAGAATCTGGTGGATCTGTTGAAATATAAGTGTCTGGCATCATATTGAAGTTTAAGGATAACTTTAGATCAACCAAAAATTAATTTGTATGAGAGATAATAAACATGACTGATCAGTACCAAACTTTTGCAAAATCTCCTATTGGTAAATTTGTCATTAAAAATTTGGGTCTGCCATCCCCAACTTCTTTAGACCGTTTTGAGTCTGCTACGCCGGTGGTAAAAGGCGCAGTATTATTGGGCGCAGCACCAGCAAGTCCATTGACGGGTGCTATTGCTCAGGTTCTGGCAAATATTCATGCCAACAGCTATGCAGGTAATAATGCTGAGTTGCAACAGGCGGCTGCAGCATCTGGGCTGAATCTGGGTGCATTTAACCCGGGCGATAAAGAATCAAAATTCAAGGTCGTTATTTTTGATGCTTCAGGGATCGAAAATTCAGAACAGTTAAAATCACTTTATGATTTCTTTAACCCGATTGCGCGTCAAATCCAAAGTTCTGGCCGTGTCGTGATTGTAGGGACTACGCCTGAAACTGCTAAATCAGTCAGTCAGTCAATCGCTCAACGTGCACTGGAAGGTTTTGTAAAATCTGTTGGTAAAGAGTTTAAAAAGGGAATTGCAGCGAACCTGATCTATGTAGATGCTGGTGCAGAAGCAAACCTTGAGTCTGCTTTACGTTTTGCAGTTTCTCCACGTTCTGCCTATGTTTCTGGTCAGGTGATTCGTGTTTCACCTGCTGAAAAAGTAGACGTAGACTGGACCAAGCCATTAGCGGGTAAAACTGCGGTTGTGACAGGCGCAAGCCGTGGTATTGGTGAAGCGATTGCCCATGTATTGGCCCGTGATGGTGCACATGTCATCTGTCTGGATGTTCCACAACAGCAGGCTGACCTTGATCGTGTAGCTAGTGAGATCGGCGGTTCTACCTTGGCTATTGATATTACAGCTGCAGATGCAGGTGAGAAGATCAAGGCAGCGGCAGCAGAGCATGGCGGCTTAGACATCATTGTGCACAATGCCGGAATTACCCGTGACAAGACCTTGGCCAATATGAAGCCTGAACTGTGGGATCTGGTGATTAACATCAACCTGTCGGCGATTGAACGTGTAAATGACTATTTAATCTCCAACGATGGTCTAAATGCCAATGGTCGTATTATCTGTGTATCCTCAATTTCAGGCATTGCAGGTAACCTGGGTCAAACCAACTATGCAGCGTCTAAAGCGGGTGTGATTGGTGTGGTGAAATTCACAGCACCAACTTTAAAAAATGGTATAACCATTAATGCCGTTGCACCGGGCTTTATCGAAACACAAATGACGGCTGCGATTCCATTTGCGATCCGTGAAGCGGGCCGCCGTATGAATTCGATGAGTCAAGGCGGTCTACCTGTCGATGTTGCAGAAACGATTGCAATGTTTGCTGCTACTGCATCAACAGGTTTAAATGGCAACGTGGTACGTGTATGTGGTCAAAGTCTTTTAGGGGCTTAAAGCATTCAAGTTCTCTCTTGCGCTTTATTGAAGCTCAGGGGGAGGATTTAGGAGAGGGAGATTAGGGGCCTTTTTTTAGCCCTCTCTCTAACTCTCTCCCAAAGGGAGAGAGAACTCCACTCATATATAAATGAAAAGAATATTTTAAAGGTTCAGTATGAATACGCGCCATTTTAGTCAACTTCCAAAACCTTATTTAGCCTATCCAAAAGTGATTCAAGGCTTGATTTTTAAAAAGCCGAAAGCTGAAAAAGTTCTACCGCAAGTTGAATATGAGGTGGATTCATTCAAGGTCGATCAAAAACATCTGAAAGCCTATAATGAAGTCTGCGGTTTTAAAAATAATGGTTATATTCCAGCAATCTATCTGACGGTGCTTTCACAAAGTCTACAAATGCACATGATGACTTCAGAAGCATTTCCGTTTCCGATCTTGGGTCTGGTACATATCC
Organism: Acinetobacter sp. RG5; assembly: GCF_031844265.1. Classification (GTDB taxonomy): domain Bacteria; phylum Pseudomonadota; class Gammaproteobacteria; order Pseudomonadales; family Moraxellaceae; genus Acinetobacter. The sequence goes on from NZ_JAUZUV010000010.1 coordinate 19,581, forward strand.
GTAACCAAGTGAAGCAATACCGTAAAATCGGCGTCAATGAAACCTTGACCCTAGCATGCAAATTTGGCGAATTGCAGCCACATGATAAAGGTGTGCAGTTTGATTTCATTACTACAGTCAAAGTGGCAGGTGAGGTCGTAGTTGAAGCATTAACCACTTATCTGTCACGTCAAAAGACCAATGCTAAAGCGGCTGCTAAACCTGCAGAAAGCCAAGCGCCAGAATACAAACTGAATAATGAATGGAGCATCTCGGAGAATACGGGTCGCCGTTATGCCATGACCTCAGGTGACTTTAACCTGATTCATATTCATGCAGTTACAGCGAAAGCCTTTGGCTTTAAACAGGCAATTGCACATGGTATGTGGAGCAAAGCCAAAGCACTGGCGAATCTGTCATTGCCAGATGCTTATGAAGTTGATGTCTGGTTCAAGTTGCCGATGTACTTGCCATCTAAAGTTGAGTTCCTGACCGCGCAGGCAGCGAATGAGACAGATTTCCTGATTCGAAACAGTAAGAGTCAAAAACCGCATGTCACCGGTCATATCAAAGCGATTTAAATCTGGATCAAAAGCCTAAACCCGATTTAGGCTTTTTCATTTTAAGGGATCAATATTCTATGGATAGAATGATGCAGCCAATTAAAGATTATCTGTTTGCTGATCAGCACAATTATCAGGGCAATGTCGATGAGCGTTTCAGTGACCTTGCCCGTCAGTTTAGCCGTTTGCAGGATGCACGTACCGAACAGGGTGGTGCCGCACTGGTGGTATATTTTGAGGGACAAAAGGTCGTCGATATTTATACCGGTAAAAAGTCTGTCACTGAAAACTGGCAACCGGATACCATGTCGCTGTGTTATTCCACAGGCAAAGGTGTGCTGGCGACTTTGGCGCACATTCTGGTGAGTCAAGGTTATCTGGATTATGATCGACCGGTTGCAGAATACTGGCCTGAATTTGCACAAAAGGGTAAAGAAAATATTACTCTGGCGCATATGCTGAGTCATCAAAGTGGCCTGTTTGATATCCGTAATATGATTGATGATGCCACTGAAATGGCCGACTGGTCGCATATGCTGGACCGGATTGCGACAGCAGAACCACGTTTTCAGGTTGCTACAGATGCCGCTTATCAACCGCTGACCTTTGGCTGGCAGGTGGGTGGTGTACTGGAAAAAGCAACAGGTAAAAAACTGGGTGTACTGATGAAGGAATATCTGGTTCAGCCATTACAATTAAATGGCGCCTATTTCAGCGTGCCGACGAATGAGTTGGCTCGGGTGGCCTTACCTATTTTAAAGCCTAAGATAACCAAGTCTCAAACACAGACTTCGAAAAAAACCACACCAAGAAAGCCGAACCTGATGGAGCGAGCCTTGGTCTTTAGCGGGCAGGATCCTCAGGATTTTCAGGATGCCATGATTCCCAAAGGCATGAAGAAATTTAGTTTTTTTAGTGAACAGGGGCTAAAAGCCATTATCCCATCTGCTAACGGTGTCTTTACCGCAGAGAGTCTGGCAAAAATCTATGCCATGCTGGCCAGTCATGGTGAATGGCAAGGTCAGCAACTGATTTCGCCTGAGGTGTTCCAGCGACTGAGTCAGGTGCAGTACAAAACACGCGATCGGATCATGCCTTTACCGATGCACTGGCGCTTGGGTTATCACCGTGTTCTCACTTTAGGAAAAGCCTCTAAAGGTTTTGGTCATATGGGGTTTAATGGCTCTGGTGCCTGGTGCGATCCTGAGCGCGGTTTGAGTTTTGCCTATACGCATAATTTCCCGACAGGTTCATTAACTGGAGATTACCGTCTTTGGGGCCTGACGCAAGAAACCTTGCGCTGTGCGGATGCGGTACTGACCGGTCGCAAAGGCTGGCGCTAAATATCCCTGATTTGGGAGTTTAGCCCGTTAGCTAAATATGTTATTTTGTCGCGCAGTCCATGGCTGTGGTGTGAAGTAATGAAAAAAGTGCTGGTGATTCCTCTGGTCGCAAGCAGTGCGTTGTTCGGATATCAGGAGCCGAATCAGCCAGCTGCAAAAACGGTGATGGAAGCCAAAGCTCAGATTCCTGTCTGGGTTGGGAGTTATCAGGGCACGACGCCATGTATGGGATGTTTTTCAAGTTGTGAAGATTGTCCGGGTATGGCAGTGGCCTTGACCTTGAATGAAGATCAGACCTTTACTTTACAGCGTGAAAGTTTAAGTGGACATAATAAAATTGAAACGATGAGTGGGCAGATTCGGTTTCAGGATGAATCACAACAAAAGATTGAACTGCTGAATGTCGATACCCGAAATCTGCTCTATGTCGATCTGAAAAAGCATGTTCTGGAAATTCGTGAAGATCAAACAGGCAAACGCTACCAGATGCAAAGTGACTTTATCTTGTTTGAATCCGTCTAATTTTAAAAAAGCATTTGTTTTATATCCCTTTTTCAATGAGTTTGATTAAGGGATTTTTATTCTTTATAAACCGGCATTCATTTCACTATTTCATAAAAAAACAGTATGCTTAGACCTGTAAAAAGGAGCATACATGTATCAAGTACTTGCGCGAAAATACCGTCCTCGTAATTTCAATGAATTAGTGGGGCAAAACCATGTATCACGTGCTTTAACCAGCGCGCTCGAACGTGGTCGTTTGCATCATGCCTATTTGTTTACGGGAACGCGTGGTGTTGGAAAAACCACGATTGCACGTATTTTGGCGAAGTGCTTGAACTGTGAAACCGGTATTACCTCGACGCCTTGTGAAGTCTGTGCAACCTGTACCGCAGTCAATGAAGGTCGTTTTATTGACCTGATTGAAATTGATGCGGCGTCACGCACCAAGGTGGAAGATACACGTGAGTTGCTCGACAATGTGCCTTATGCACCGACTCAAGGTCGCTTTAAAGTCTACCTGATCGATGAAGTGCACATGCTCTCCACGCATTCTTTCAATGCGCTGTTAAAGACGCTGGAAGAACCGCCAGAACATGTCAAATTCCTATTTGCAACCACCGATCCGCAAAAACTACCCATTACCGTAATTTCTCGCTGTCTGCAATTTACTTTGCGTCCATTGGCAGTCGATGAAATTACTGAACATCTAGGCCATATTCTTAGCAAAGAAAGCATTCAGTCTGATCAGGATGCCATCTGGCAGATTGCTGAATCTGCGCAAGGTTCATTACGTGATGCCTTGTCGTTGACCGATCAGGCGATTGCCTATGGTCAGGGAGCGATTCAGCATCAGGATGTCAAAGACATGCTGGGACTGATTGACCGCACCATTATTTATCATCTGATTCTGGCGATTCACCAGAACCAGAAAGCGCAGGTCAGTCAGTTATTACTACAATTCCGTCAGCAAGCTCTGGATGTGTCACTGGTGCTAGACCAGCTAATTTCGACACTGCATGAACTGGCTTTATTGCAGTACCTGCCAGATCTGAGCCTGAAATATAGTGCCGAAATCAATCGAAAGATCATGCAGTTATCGGCTCTCATCTCAGCACAAGACCTGCAACTGTATTATCAGATTGCCTGTAAAGGTCGTGCTGATCTACAGCTTGCAGTTACGCAAGAACAAGGCTTTGAAATGACGGTGCTACGTTTGCTGGCTTTCCGTCCATTACAGCCAAGCGAAATTCCGGTGATGCAGGAGACTGCACCGCAACAGGCAACAACTCATACAACACGCCTACAGCAGTCCGTTCAGACACAACCTCAATCTGAATCAGTAGAAACACAATCATTGGAGGCAGAACCGGTATTTGATGATTTCTCTCTGGACGATGAGTCGGATGAGGAGATTGATGTCGCATCAGCGTCTGAACCTTCTTCGGATGATTTTTTGGATGAGGAAGAGCCAACCAACATCAATGCACCTGAACCTGTCCAGCCTGTAGCAACTCAAACAGTGATTGAAGAGATTCAGTCTGCGGATCAGATTGTTTTTGATCCAAATGACGACAAAGGCCTATTTGGTTTTGATGAAATCAAGAGTTCTCCAGAAGCACCGGTTACAAGCAACAGTTCAGATGATTTTCTGCTTGAAGAGTTTATTCCTGCAGATGCTGTGATTCATACCGAGCCAGCCCAAGATATCAAGTCTGCTGATGAGGAATTTAGTCTTGCTGCACCGGAATTAGAACTTTCACAGGAATTGATTGCTCAGCCTGCTCTTGAAAATACAGCGCCGGTTCAGCCAGTCGCACAGACAGCTTTGCTGGAAGATATTTCTCAAGATGTAAATACGCAGAATCTGATGCCACAGGATATTCTGAAAATACCTGAACAAACCTTAGAAGGTGAGTGGAGCGTAGAAAAATGGGAATACTGGTTCCGTAATAGCCAGCTTTCTCCAGCGGTACAGGAACTGGCGCAGTATGGCATCATGACTGGTCAGATGAATGGCGAATCCGTTTTCCATATTCCTGAACAGTACCAGCAGTTGCTGACCCAGTTGCAACATCATCTGGAAGCTGCTTTGCAACAGCAATGGCCGCAAACCAATTTCCAGGTGAAATTTGAAAATGTGGACCAGTTAACGCCATATACCATGCAGCATCAGCGTAAGGCACGTGCCTTTAAACGTGCCGAAGAATTGTTACATGCTGAACCGGCAGTACGCAATCTGTTACAGCAGTTTGACGGTGAACTGCAAAATATTCAGCTGAAATAGGCTGGATGTTAAGTCACAACAAATCGAGATAAAGCATCCCGCATTTCAACTGGAATCGGGGTGCTTTTTCGTGTCTCACGATCGACAAATACATGGACAAAATTGCCTTGCGCAGCGGCTGTATCTGAGTTGCGTTTAAAAATAGCCAGATCATAGCTGAGTGATGAGCTTCCCATGCTTTCAATGGCCACGCCCACTTCAATAATTTCCGGATAAGACAGTTCCTGATTAAACTGACAGTTGGAGCTGACTACCAAGCCAATCATCGGGGAGTATTTAGGATCAAAATCAGCTTCCTGAATCAGCAGGGCATTGGCGGCGGTATCAAAATAACTATAATAAGTCACATTGTTGACATGGCCGTACAGATCATTGTCTGCCCAACGGGTTTGAATGGGCAGGAAAAAAGTATAGTGTTCGCGCTGTTTGATGGTGGCTTTCATCACTATTCAGTCCTCAGCTAGATAAGGCTTAAGTGGAAATTGATCTAGGCATAGATCGCCTGATAAATCTGATAAGCATCCTCCACCTTGAGTTCACGTGGATTATTCTGCAACAGCCGGCTTTGTTGCATCGCATCTTCTGCCATGACCTGCAGCATATCTTCCGGAATATTCAACTGATTCAGTTTTAGGGTCAAACCGCTTTGCATCAGATGATTATTAAAATGATCAATAAATAGATCGGTCAGGCCATCATGACAACCTTTACTGCGGGGATCCAGCCAGGTCATCAATTCCGCATAGAGCTGTTTGGCCGCTGGCGCATTAAACTTTAATACTTCAGTTAGAACCAGTGCATTGCTATGCCCGTGTGACAGGTGAAAATGTCCACCAAGCGGATAAGCCAGCGCATGTACAGCAGCGACCGGTGCATTGGCAAAGGCTTGTCCGGCCAGCATGGAACCAATCAGCATATTTTGACGCGCATCTAAATCATTGCCGTCTTGCAGCACGCGCTGCAGATTGGCACTCAGTAATCTTAAAGCCTGTTTGGCCAGCATATCCGAATAAGGGTTTTTCTTGTGTTTTGAGGTATAAGCTTCAATGGCATGCACCATGGCATCAATGCCGGTGGCGGCAGTGATCTGTGCCGGAAGATTTTGGGTAAAGGTTGCATCCAGAATGGCAATATCAGCAAAAAGGATCGGTGCCACAATACCGGTTTTAGTGGTTTCACCTGTGGTGACAATCGAAATCGGCGTCACTTCTGAACCTGTTCCAGCCGTAGTTGGTACCAGAATTAAGGCTAAACGCGGTCCGGTGGCATTATCAACGCCATACAGATCAGACAATGTCTGATGCTGCTCGGGATGTGCCAGAATCGCGATCAGTTTGGCCACATCCATCGAGCTGCCACCACCAAAGCCCAGAACCACATCAATATTTTCCTGTTTTGCAAAAGCCACCGCTTCAAGCACCACTGTATCGGGCGGATCGGCCTGAACATCCGAGTAAATCACATACTCCAGTCCGGCAGATTCAATAATATCCAGAATCGGCAGATGTAATTGCTCCTTCAGCATACCCGGGTCAGTCACCAGCAGAAGACGGCGATAACGGCCATTTTTTAGAATTTTAAATAATTCCTGAATCGTGCCTAGTCCGGCAATGATATTGGGGACGGTTTGAAACTGAAAACGATTCATGGCGATATCCTTGATTTTTTTATTGCAAATACGAGATTATTCTATGGTTGTAAGATAGGAATCAGTATATAAATAACTTAACATAAGAATCCTTAAAATAAAGTAGCTCTGAGGTTGTTTATGTCATCCAGAACGCCATACAAGGTGTTATGTGTTTGTTTGGGAAATATTTGCCGCTCTCCCACGGCAGAAGTTGTACTCAGACATTATTGTGATGAACAGCAACTGAATATTGTGGTCGGTTCTGCCGGAACCAGTAATTATCATCCGGGCAAGGCACCGGACTTGCGTAGCCAGAAGCATGCACTAAAACGTGGCTATGACCTTTCAGCACTTCGCGCACGTCAACTCATTCCACACGATTTTATTGATTATGATCTGATTCTGGAGATGGATCAGGAGAATTTATCCAATATCCAGAACATACAGCGTCTGGCAGAAACTCAGTTTGGTCATGTACGTGCAAGTGTGGCATTGATGAGTGAGCATGATCAGACCTATCCGAAACAGGCCTTACCGGATCCCTATTATGGCGAAGCGGATGGCTTTGAACGGGTGCTTGATCAGTGTGAGTCCAGCAGCCAGGCCTGGATTGAGATTTTTAAACAGAATTTACACAAGGTTTAAGCGATGCAGATTCAAACCCAGGTTCAACTTAAACCTTTTAATACCTTAAATTTAGAAGCAGTTGCTTCGCACTATGCTCAGATTCAATCCACCGCTGATCTGCTGGCTGCACTGGATTTTGCTGAACAACAGCAACTCAATGTGCTGATCCTGTCAGGCGGTAGCAATATGTTGCTGCCGGAGCAGATTGATGCACTGGTTTTGCATATGGATATTCAGGGCATAGAGATGCTGGATGCTGATGATCAGTCGCAACGTTTACGTGTAGGTGGTGGTCAGGGCTGGCATGACTTCGTGCTCTGGACTACGACACAAAGTTTATATGGCCTACAGAATCTTGCTTTAATTCCGGGTCGGGTCGGTGCATCGCCAGTACAGAATATTGGCGCTTATGGCGTCGAAGTTGGCGAGTTTATCGATTCCGTTGAGGTCTATGACCGTCAGCTGAAACAATTTGCCTCGATTCAGGCAGCAGACTGTCAATTTGCCTACCGGCATAGTATTTTTAAAGATGATCCTAACCGTTATGTGATTACCCATGTGACTTTTAGATTACTTAAACAGCCAGATTTGAAACTGAATTACGGTGACCTGAAGACTGCGGTCGTTGATCAGCTCACAGCAGAAAACTTGCAGCAACAGGTCATTCAGATTCGTCAGAGCAAATTACCTGATCCGCAAGAATTTCCCAACGTGGGTAGCTTTTTTAAAAATCCAGTGGTTGATCAGGCGGTCTTTGACCAAATTGCTGTATCTTTCCCGAATTTACCCCATTACCAACAAGCCAATGCTCAAGTTAAACTAGCAGCGGGCTGGCTGATTGATCAGGCGGGCTGGAAGGGTAAACAGTTGGGGCCTGTCGGCATGTTTCACAAACAGGCATTGGTCTTGGTGAATTATGGTCAAGCCTCTCTCACCGATGTTCGTAAAACGTATCGTGGGGTACAGCAATCAGTTTGGGAAAAATTTAGTCTGATGCTGGAACCTGAACCTGTATTGTTCGATAAAAATGGCTTGATCCGTTCTCATCAGGAAGAGGAATAACATGAAAAACACCCATTGGATGGTACGTTTGCTACAAATTGTCACTGGACTGTTTGTGCTATGCGGCTGTCTACTGGTGTTGGTTTATACGCCTTTTTACTCAAAAATGATCGTCAAGGGCTTAAACCAGTTTGTCTCCTTAGAGCTAAATGAAGTCGCGGCTCAAAGCCAGAAAATGGCTGCACTCAGCGAACATGAAAATCTGGAACCTGGCTCTGATTTGTGGATTGCCCGTCAGGCGTATTTAAAGGTCATGGAACAGGATATCCAGCAAAATAACTCGGCCAACCTCATGTTGATTCAGGCACGTTATAAAGCACTGCAGCAGGTGATTGAAGAATATCAGCGCGAACAGCAGGATCAAAAAGCAGAGCAAAGTCCACCTGCTCAGGTGCCCTTATTGTCCTCACAGGAAGATGCAGAACCAGCCGATCCGACAGCCAATGTCCGGGAATTGCTGGAGTGGGACAGTAGTGAAAATAAGGAACGCATTGAGCAATATATGGAGTTTCTGACGACGCATCCACTTGAGCAGGGTGAAGCCAGTTCGGTACAGGAAACCGATGGAGAGGAAATCCAGCAGGACTTGGCTTTACTACAAGAGCAACAGCAGGCTAAACCGGCGAATAGCTCCCAACCTTATGCCATTGTGGTATTGGGTGGTGGCTTAACCCTAGATGACCAAGGCAAAGAGATCATCGTCAATAACTATACGCGACTACGTCTGGAAACTACGCTGGCAGTAGAGAAACATTATCAGTTGCCGATTGTTCTGAGTGGGGTCGAAGCGCCGTATATGCAGCGCTGGTTAAAAAATCATGGTGTCGATGCCAAATTACTGGAAGATCGCAGCATGAACACCTGTGAAAATACCCGTTTCAGTTCATTATTATTACAAAAGAAAGGTGGAGCGCCTACAGTGATTCTGATTACGGATCGTTATCATATGCCGCGTACCCGCCGTTTGTTTGCATTAAATGGCATACAAACCATTCCGGTAGAAGCGCCGATGCCAACGCCATTGACACGATGGCGTCCAAGTGCACAAAATTATGATCACAGTCGTCGTGCCAATTATGAAATGTTGGCGACCATGCGCGATATGTGGTTTGGATCCAGTGACTGTCGGGAGGTGCCATAATGTCTGATATCCCATTTTTAAATCCCACCATTCTGAAACAGCTGGATTTACCCATTCCGAGTCGGGATGTTACGCCTCAACTCTTGCCACCTTTAAACCTGAATCGTAGTGATGAACCGCCGATTGATCTGCAGTCCTATCGAAAGCTTTATGGTTTTGATTTACTGGACTGCAAACACTGGCAGGGCTATGTACAGATGCCATTATTCAAGTTGCATGTACAGGTGTTTGAACCGAATCTGGAAAATACCCGCTTTGACAAGATTCAGGGAACTGCTTTTCTGTTGCATGGTTATCTGGAACATAGCGGCATTTATCAGCCGATTGTCAAAGAGCTTTTAGAACAGGGTTTTAGTGTGTTGACCTATGATCTGCCTGGACATGGTCTGAGTGATGGTTCACCTGCCAGCATTCAGAATTTTGATCATTATCAGCAGGTTTTACATGCCGTACATCGTTATGTGCAGCACGCTTCACAATTACCTAAACCTTGGGTCGGCATCGGGCAGAGTACCGGCGGTGCGATCTGGATGCACCATTTACTGGAGTTTGCGGAACGTCGTGAAAATCCTTTTGTTGAACGAGTCTTATTGTTATCACCATTGATTCGTCCCGCTAAAACTGCCTGGTGGCATAATTCGGTCGGATTGGGCATTATTAGCCGAATCAAACGTGAAGTTCCCCGACATTTCAGACGCAATAACCATAATCCCGAGTTTCTGCGTTTTATCCGGCTTAAAGATCCATTACAACCGCGGATGATGGGCATGGACTGGATTTTAGCGATGTCACGCTGGATGCTGGAAATGGAAGCGCGTCCGGCTTGTCGTATTCCAGTCTGGCTGGCACAGGGTGCACAGGATCAGACTGTGGACTGGCGTTATAATATCGAATTTATCCGGCGTAAATTCCGGCTCCAGACTTTGCTGATGCTGGAAGAAGGTTCGCATCAGTTAATCAATGAGCGTGCTGATATTCGTGCGGCACTCACGGGGCTGATTCCGGCCTTTTTGCATGCACATGGCAGCAAAACTTATTATTGATAGATTGAAAATTGAATATTTAAAAAGACGTTTATGAAAACGCCTTTTTTTAGTTTTAATGTTATCGATTTAAAATTTTTCTAATTGGGCCAAATTCCACATCCGGAAGTAAAAGTTCTCCTCATCCTTATTTTCACAGGACAATAATTCGCCTTCTTTGAGCCAAAAATGAATCTGCGCAAAGTTCTTTATTTCGTGATTATTCACGCGTTGTGCCAGATGATGCGCCTTAATGGCTGAAGGGTGTTTCAGACCTGCGGAAGCAATCAGTTCAGACAGGGCATGTAAGGTGTTTTTATGGAAATGAAATACCCGTTCTGCCTTGGTCGGCACATGTAAGGCTTTCTGGCGATCTTTATCCTGGGTGGTGACTCCCACAGGGCATTGATTGGTATGGCAACTTTGTGCCTGAATACAGCCTACTGCAAACATAAAGCCACGAGCAGAGTTCACCCAATCCGCACCAATGGCAAGCGTGCTGGCAATATCGAATGCACTAATAATTTTACCACTTGCACCAATTTTGATCTTATCTCTCAAACCTGCACCAACCAGGGTATTGTGTACAAACAGCAAGCCTTCTCTTAAAGGGGCACCGACATAGTCAATTAATTCAATGGGTGCAGCTCCCGTTCCACCTTCAGAGCCATCAACCACAATAAAATCCGGGTAGATCTGGGTATGTAACATGGCTTTGACCATGCTCATAAACTGCCATGGCTGGCCCAGACAAAGCTTAAATCCGACCGGTTTTCCGTTGGAAAGTTCACGTAATTTTTGTATAAAATGCATCATTTCAATCGGTGTGCTAAATGCCGGATGACTTGAAGGAGACACACAATCATGATCACGGCTGATGCCTCGAATTTGGGCAATTTCTTCTGAAATTTTACTTTTAGGTAAAATACCGCCGTGGCCAGGTTTTGCGCCTTGCGAAAGCTTGATTTCAATCATTTTTACCTGGGGTAATTTGGCTTGTGCAGCAAAACGTTCCGGATCAAACTGCCCATCTAAAGTACGGCAGCCAAAATAACCGCTGCCAATCTCCCAGACTAGATCACCGCCATATTCCAGATGGTAGGGACTGATACTGCCTTCTCCAGTATCATGGAAAAAATCACCTTTTTGAGCGCCAAGATTAAGGGCCCGTATCGCATTGGCGCTCATGCTGCCAAAGCTCATGGCTGAGATATTTAAAATAGAAGCTGAAAAGGGCTGGGTACATTGCTCATTCCCTATCAGGATGCGAAAAGTCTGCGGGTCGGCAACTTTGCAGGGCGTGATGGAATGACTAACAAAGCGGTAATTATCTTCATAGACATTCAGGATCGAGCCGAAAGGTTTATCTGAATTTTCATTTTTCGCCCGCTGATACACCAGACTGCGTTGCATACGGGAAAAAGGCAGTGCATCCCGGTCGGCTTCAATAAAATACTGACGAATCTCGGGACGGAATTCCTCAAAAATAAAGCGGAAATGTCCCATGATGGGATAATTTTTCAGAATGGAATGCTTATTTTGTAGTACATCATACAAACCCAGCAAACTCAGCAGAATGCTCAGGATCCATAGGGTATTCACTAACGTTTGCGGCATAAAATAATAGATATAACGCGGTGAATAACCGATATGAAATGTAGTAAAAATTACTGCAATCAGAATGCAGGCAAACCAGACCGAATGGCGGGAAAAGAAAGTATTAAGCAGCTTGTGACGTACTAATTGAGCAGGGTTAGCCATTGTAAAATTAAGTCCCTATTTCTACTTCTATAGGGCTTTATGATGTGCAGAGCAAGATATCTTATACAAGCAGAGAATTGTTATTCGATTTTATAAACTTGCCGAAAATAGTATTAAGCCAAGCAATGAATCAGCAGCGATTACAGATAAATTTTGCGGAAAAAGTACTATAGAAAAATTCTGCAAAAGACATGCATTCTATTTATTTCACAAGTAAGGCGGATGACTTTATAGTCGGTTTATTCACTATATAGGAGTCTTAAACTATGACCAAAAAATCCATTCGCTTTAATAATGCTGAGCTGGCTTGCTCATGTCTCAGTCATTTTTAAATATTGATGTTTCATTCAAGCTGCATTTCGGGGTGTCAAAGAAAAGCAGATTGGCACAGCGGCAGATCACCACAACAAGAACAAAAATATAAGCATAATTCTCCAGTCCCCAATTTGGGGATTTTTTTATTCTGGAATACCTAAAAGAATCTGGATGAAGCCTGTGTAGTTAATGGTTTTCCTCATCCAGTTGAGCGACTGCATTGGCCACAATACTCGGTTCAATATGTTTAATCTTTTTACCAAAGCTACGTAGCCACCAGACCAGTTGCGAGGTAAATGGCACGGTAGCAGTGATCAGCGACATGCCATCTTCCATTTTTTCAATTTTCTGGTCTTTGCTGAGCTGGCTTTCCTCAAAGTAATGTGCATCCGATTCCGACATCCTGAGTTTTAGCGTGACATTTTCAGTAGGGTGGTTGAAGTCCACCCGGAAGCCCAGCGCACCAGAATCAATATACTCATCAATATCGAAATTGACCGGATGCAAGGCACGTGAATTCAGCACGACGGCCGATTTAAAGCGGTGCAGGGCAAAGGTCTGGATATCGGACTTGTCATGACGGGTACACACCAGATAGATGATTGACCCTTTTTGTACCAATGCCAGAGGATTGAGAATATAGGTTTTTTCTTCGCTATTATGACCGCGGCCCTGATACACACATTCCAGTTGTTTGTCTTGTAACAGGCCTTCATACACCGCTTGCTGCGCGGCCTTATCTACCACAGGGGGAATCAGGGGTTGGGTAGCCGGAACAATGCGCACACGGTTAATCCATTGCCGGACATTGTTCTGGGAAGAAAGACTGCGTCGTGCCAGATCAAACCACGGATTCATTTCCTCGATCAGGCTCGGTGGCAGCAGATGTTTTAAATGTTCTTCGACCATCATGAAAGTGACCGCTTGCGAGCTGGTCATATGCGGCAAACTTTGCAGCGGCGCATCTGAACGCCAACGCCAGCCTTGCGGCGTGGTTTTACTGCTTTCAATCGGAAAGCGTTGAGCAATCTGATTCAGGTCGCGCTGAATGGTGCGCAGACTGATATCGATGCCTTCACGATTCAGGATTTCCTGTAATTCACGTGTTCCCATCCATTTGCCGGTAGAAAGGCGCGACAAGATTTGCCATTGGCGATACAGACTGTTTGAAGTTTCTTTTTCTTGTGCTGACATAATTTATTTTGCTGGCAATAAAGAAGAGGGAATCTAGGCTTAGCTTAACACAATAAAAAAACTCTGATTTTTTCGCAAGTCCCTCTGTGCAACATTTGTCCTACAATTCTAAAACAACTTGGTCGAAAATGGCATTGAGTTCAAAGGGCATTTATTAGATTAATGGTAATTGAAATACAGATGTCATGGCATGGATATTGCTTTGATTTAATTATAATAGATGATAATACGGGGGTTTGTATGCTTAAAGGAAATCAGGATACAAATGTGATTGAAACAATTGATAAATTTAGTTCCCAGAATATTGGAAAAAATTTTATAGACACTAAAACTATAGCGGTATCTACTACAACAAACCCACAACTTTTACTGCAGCAGTTGTCTTCAAAGTTCTTTAATGAAATGCAGGATGAGCATGTGCTGTCCAGTCAGGCAGGTCAAAGGCTGGAAGAATGGTTATCGCAACATACGCTGGATGAACTCAATGCACTGAATCAGGTAGCAAAAGAACATTTTTTACATCACGGTATTACCTTTACCGTTTATGGCGATGAAGAAGGTGTAGAGCGCACCATTCCCTACGACATCATTCCGCGAGTCATAGACCGGAAACAGTGGAATATGGTGGCTTTAGGTTCGGCACAACGGGTACGGGCGCTAAATTTATTCTTACATGATATTTATCATCAACAGGACATTTTAAAAGCCAATATCATTCCTGAGTTGCAGATTTTAACTCATGAGGCCTATCAGCCGCATATGTATCAACATAGCTTGAAAGGTGGGATTTATAGCCAGATTAGTGGAGTTGATGTGATCCGTGATTCCAAGGGCGAGTTTTATGTCTTAGAAGATAATCTCAGAACGCCATCTGGCGTGTCTTATATGCTGGAATGCCGCAAGATCAGTGAAAAACTCATGCCAAAAGTATTCGAGCAGTCCAAGATTGCCGGAATCGAGCAATATCCACAATTATTGAAAGAAATCCTGATCGAAAATGCCTACGTCGACAAGCCATTTGTCGTGGTGCTGACCCCAGGACGTTTTAATAGCGCTTACTATGAACATGCCTTCCTTGCAAGGGAGATGGATGTACCATTGGTAACATCACGTGACCTTTTTGTTGATGACTCGAAGGTTTATGTAAAAACCATACGTGGTCGCCAACGAGTCGATGTTATTTATAGACGGGTCGATGATACGTTTCTTGATCCTTTATGCTTTAAACCGGATAGCACTTTGGGTGTCGCTGGCTTGATGTCAGCTTATTTGCAAAATAATGTTGTGATTGCCAATGCACCGGGAACCGGTGTGGCAGATGACAAATCGGTTTATCCATATGTCGACAAAATGATTCGTTTTTATTTGGGCGAGCAGTCAATTCTAAAAAATGTTCCGACTTATCAATGTCGTAATTCTGAAGAATTAGACTATGTCGTGGCTCATCTGGATCAGATGGTGGTGAAAGAAGCGCAGGGTTCGGGCGGTTATGGCATGCTCATTGGACCACAAGCGTCTAAACAGCAAATTGAAACTTTCAGGGAGAAAATTTTAGCTGCGCCGCATTTATATATTGCGCAGCCAACTTTGGACTTATCGGTTAGTCCGACTTTGACCAATTTTGGTATTGCTGAACGTCATATCGACTTACGCCCATTTGTATTAAGTTCGCCTTATCGTACTGAAATCGTACAGGGTGGCTTGACCCGTGTGGCGATGCAGCCCGGTTCACTGGTGGTGAATTCATCACAAGGTGGCGGTATCAAAGATACCTGGGTAGTCGACAATTTACATTCATAAGATTCCAAAGAAGGAAAATGTCATGGTTTTGCTGAATAGCAATGCACAACATATTTTTTGGTTAGGGCGTTATTTATCTCGCACTCATTTTTTATGTGCGCGCTTTCCATTTTTAGAAGACGAAGCGGCAGTAGCGTATGCCCATGCTTTCTGTTTGCCTGCCTTTGATGCCAGTTCCCTAAATGAGCTGGTACTTGATCCTACGCAAGTGGCGTCTTTTAGCCAGCAGTTTAAAGTAGCTAAAGACAATATTCAGGAATTACGCGGGGTGCTGTCTGCTTCAGGCTATGCGGAACTGATGAAATTGATCAAAACCGCAGACAAAAATGCTGGTTATATCTGTGAAGTGGTGACGGAATGTAAAGATATTCTGGAAGCCGAATCTTCCGATATTTTTCTGTTTTTTAGTCTAGGGCAATGTGTCGAACAGCTCGATCATCAGTTACGTCTGGGTGAAGAAACCAGTACTACACTCTGCAAGATTGATTATGTGGTCAGAATTTTGGTAGAGATGGGCTGGAATGATCTGGAACAGTACTGGGAGCAGTTGCGTACAGAACCGAACCGGATTCAGTTTTACCAGTTTAGCGACCATATTCATCAACTGTTTGAGGCAGATGTATGAAATTGATGGTGAATCACCAAACGCATTATATGTACACGGCCGAGGTGAGGAACAGTATTCAGTACATTAAAATGATGCCTTCGAGCAATGCGCATCAGCGGGTGCATTCCTGGGATATTAGTGTGCCGGGTAATAAAGAAATCCGGAAAGATGCATTTCATAATCTGTGGATGACCTGTAGCCAGCGGGAGCCTTATTATTCCCTGACTATCATGGCGCAAGGGATTGTTGAACTGAATCCTGCGCATCAGAGTGGACTGAATGATTCAATCAATCCCAATCTTTTTCTACAGCCGACCGAATCAACCCAATGTAATGCAGCAATGAAAGACTTTGCACAACGTCATGTTCCTGCATTAACCCGTCAGCATTTGATTGGACTGGCACAGGCCTTGCTGGAGCATGTGCCTTATATTTCAAACAGTACTTCAGTGCAAGGCTCTGCAATAGATGCCTTTGAGTCCAGACAGGGCGTCTGTCAGGACCATAGTCATATTTTCATTGCCATGTGCAAATATTTAGGTTTACCTGCCCGATATGTTTCTGGTTATTTATATGCACAAAATGCTTCGCATCTGGCCAGTCACGCTTGGGCAGAGGTGTTTGTAGACCAGACATGGTATTGTTTTGATGTCAGTAATCTGTTATTTACTCCAAGTTCGCATGTTTATGTGGCGATTGGACGGGATTACTGGGATGTGGCACCGGTACGAGGTGTCAGAGAAAAGGGCGGTGTGGAATCCATGCATTCCATCGTTCAAGTACTAGGATGTTAATAAGGACGAATGAATGACGTATTGTTGTGCACTACGTTTAGAGCAAGGTATGCTTTTTATCAGTGATACCCGAACCAATGCCGGAGTAGATCACATTTCTGTATTTCGAAAGTTGTATACCTTTGGTATTCCTGGGGAACGTATGATCGTCATACAGGCATCCGGAAATCTGGCAACAACACAAGCGGTAATTGGGCATATCAAAAATCAGCTCGAATTAAAGCAGGAACCCAATATCCTGAGTCTGCACACCATGTTTGATGTTGCTGAGCTGGTGGGAAGTATGCTGAAAAAAGTGATTGCGAATGTTACGAGCGATATTTCGGAACAAAGCAATTACTATTGCAATCTGCTGGTCGGTGGGCAACTTAAAGATCAGGATATGCAGCTTTATCATGTCTATCCACAAGGGAACTTTATCTGTGCCACACGCGATACGCCGTATTTCCAGATTGGCGAAAGTAAATATGGCAAGCCGATCCTGGATCGTGCGCTGACTTATGATATGCCGCTGGATGAAGCTTTGCGCTGTTCCCTGATTTCATTTGCATCGACCCTACGTTCCAATGTATCGGTTGGTATGCCCCTCGATGTGCTGGTCTATAAAAAAGACAGTCTGATCATGCCAAGAGGCAAGCGTATTGCCGAAGATGATGAGTATTTCACGTCAATCAGCCGGCAATGGTCAGAGACCTTGAAAAAAGGATTGGCGGAACTTCCGGTTCCCTCTAATGAGTATTTCTTATAATAAACCTATCCGGGTTCAGGTTTTTCGCGTACAGTGTTAACTTCTATGCATCAGGTATAATAAAAAAAGAGGAGTTAGCACATGTACCAATTTTGTTATGCCAGTAAAAGTACTTCTCCCAAACCTGACTTACTTGAAGATTTGGCGAATATCCTGAAAGAAGCTCGTGATTTTAATTACCAGCATCAAGTGACAGGTGTACTGTATTTCGCAGATGGTCATTTTTTTCAATGTCTCGAAGGTGAATGTCCCACTTTAAAAAGTCTGCTGGTGGAGCGACTGAATAAAGATCCTCGCCATCAGGATATTAAATTATTTGAGACCAAGGAAATTGAATATCCAAGTTTCCCGGACTGGTCCATGAAATATATTTCCAAACGTAGTCAGATCCAGCAATTCTGTCGGGAAATGGGATTTGATGACTTTAATCCTTTTGCCTTTCAGCAAACTCATGTCGATGCCTTATTAATGTAATTATGCATAGAACAGGGCGAAGAACAAAAGTCAGCCTAAAGAAAAAGCCCAACATAAGTTGGGCTTTTTTTAGTGTGAAGACTAGATCAGACCATTTTGCGTAGTGGACGATTGCTCAGTCGGCATAATAGTTCATAACCAATCGTGCCATTCGCTTCTGCCACATCGTCAATCAGACGGGTTTTACCCCAAAGTTCAACTTCTGTGCCCAATTGCACATCTAATCCTGTGACATCAATAGCGATCATATCCATCGCTACGCGGCCAATCACGCGAGTTTGCTGGCCATTAATCGCGACATAGTTCTGTTTAGGGAAAGCGCGAGGGTAGCCATCACCATAGCCAATTGAAACAATGGCCAAAGTCATGTCTTGATCTGCGGTGAACGTCGAACCATAACCGACATGCTCACCCGCTTGAATCTCATTCAAGGCAATAATCTCGGCAGTAAAGGTCATGACCGGTTTCAAATCCAGGTCATGTACATCACGGTCTGCAAATGGAGTCGCACCGTAGAGCATGATCCCGGGACGGACATAGTCAAAATGCAATTCTGGATATTTATAGATTGCAGCCGAGTTACAGCAAGAGGCTAAAATTGGGGCACAGTCATTTTTAATTTCTAAGAATTGACGGATTTGTTCATCATTCAGTGGATGCTCAGCATCGGCATTGGCAAAATGCATGGCAAGCACGCAAGTAAAGCCTGCGGCTTTTAGCGTATGAATTACATCTTTGATCACATCAATCTTAAAACCTAATCGGTTCATGCCGCTGTTCAGTTTGACCCAGACTTTAAGTTCTTTGGCGATATAGGCATCTTTATGTGCAATTAACCAGTCGACTTGTGCCTGTTGATGCACAATGACTTCAATATTTTGTTCAATTACGATTGGCATCTCATCTGGTGAAAAAACACCTTCGATGAGCGTGATCGGCTGTAAATAACCTAATTCACGAATTTCCAGGGCTTCTTGCAGGCAGGCAACACCAAAGGCATCGGTTTCGTTTAAGGCTGCTAAGCAGTCTTTAACTCCGTGTCCATAAGCATTGGCTTTCACCATGCTGACGATTTTCGCGGTTGGGGCAAGTTGTTTGACACGGTTTAAATTATATTGCAGCGCAGCGCTGTCAATATAAACTGTAGCTTGACGCACCCTAAATTACTCCTAGAGGGACGATGGAAATGTGATGACGAGAGCTTGATTACTCTTCGTCATCATACTGAGCATAGAACTCAGGTGAGAGATTACTAAAGCGGGTATATTGACCTTCGAATGCCAGACGCACGGTACCAATCGGGCCATTACGTTGTTTACCGATAATAATTTCGGCGGTGCCAGCTTCCTTGGATTCCTTGTTATAAACCTCATCACGGTAAATAAACATGATCAAGTCGGCATCCTGCTCGATCGCACCGGATTCACGCAAGTCGGACATCACCGGACGTTTGTTTGGACGGTTTTCCAGCGATCGGTTGAGCTGTGACAGGGCAATTACCGGACATTGCATTTCCTTCGCTAAAGCTTTTAAGCTTCGGGAGATTTCCGAGATCTCGCCGACACGGTTATCGCCCATACCGGGTACTTTCATCAGCTGCAAGTAATCGACCATGATACAGCCCAGCTTTCCGCCATGCATTTTGGCAATACGACGCGCACGGGCACGTAATTCTGTTGGTGGTAGCGCAGAAGAATCATCGATATACAGATTTTTTTCTTGTAAATGCACAATGGTACTGGTGACTTTTGACCATTCATCACTGTCCATTTTACCAGAACGTAAATGTCCCTGATGCACGCGACCAAATGATGAAATCAAACGCATGGCGATGGAGTCGGCTGGCATCTCCATCGAATAGACCAGAGCAGGCAGGTTATTATTGAATAAAACACTTTCGACCAGATTCATGGCAAAGGTGGTTTTACCCATGGAAGGACGCGCTGCGACAATAATCAGGTCACCGGATTGCATGCCGGAAGTTTTGTTATCCAGTTCCACAAAACCAGTAGTTAAACCGGTAATGCTGCCTTCCATTTGCGACAGTTCATTTAATTTATCAAATACGTCTGCGACCACCGAGTTGATCGGCTTAGGGCCTTGCGCTTTGGCATTGTTATTATGCTGTTCAGCAATTGAGAAAATATTCGTCTCAGCCAGATCCAGAATTTCACTCACTGTGCGGCCTTTGGTGTCATAGGCATTTTGTAAAATTTCGGAGCTGACTTTAATCATGCTACGCAGGGTAGAGAATTCTTTAATTTTGCCTGCATAGGTTTCCAGATTATAGAAACTTGATGGCGAATCTGCCATCAGCTGCATCAGATATTCTTCACCACCAATGGCATCGAGTAAATTCTGTTTGATGAGCCAGTCATGCACCAGAACCGCATCATAAGGTGAGTTTTCTTTAGAGAGCTGCTCAATGGCACGGAAGATATATTTATGTCGGGTGGCATAAAAATCATTTTCGGTCAGTACATCACCGACCTGCTCAAAAGATTCAGCCACAGTCATTAGGGCAGCAAGTACAGCCTGTTCAATTGCTAAATTGTGGGGTGGAGTACGGAACTCCTTGAGATTGCTATTTTCAGTAACAATTTCCGGTTTAGCAGGAGCTACCTTTTTGCTGGCATTCGCCTGTGACATATAAATCCCTGATTTTAAATACAATGGTTAAATATCGTCGGAGATGAATAGCGTTTATTCACTACGAGATGAAATGATACGCGCTCTGATCAAAAATGCGAAGTGCAATTTTTTGTAAACACGAATAATAAAATGAATTTGACAGTGTTGGCTAGATTATATTTTTTAGAGATAAAAAAAGAGCATGCTTTCGCATGCTCTTTTTGAGGCGAGAAATTACTCAGCTACGATAGTAACTAGAACTTCTGCAGTAACATCATGGTGCAATTGGATTGCGATGTTAAATTCGCCAGTGTGACGAAGCGCGCCATTTGGAAGACGTACTTCAGCACGGTCTACTTCTAGACCAGCATTTGTCAACGCGTCAGCGATGTCACGAGTACCGATAGAACCGAATAGTTTACCTTCATCACCAGCTTTCGCAGTGATGACGATGTTCACTTCGTTCAATTGGTCAGCACGTGCTTGAGCAGCAGCCAAGATAGCAGCTTCTTCTTTCTCAAGTTCAGCACGACGAGCTTCAAAAGCAGCAGTGTTTGCTTCAGTTGCAGCAACAGCCTTACCTTGAGGGATAAGGAAGTTACGGCCGTAACCAGCTTTAACTGAAACTTTATCGCCTAGTTTACCTAGGTTTTTAATGCGTTGTAATAAGATAATATCCACAGCTCAACCTCACTTATGATTGTCAGTGTAAGGGATCAAAGACAAGTAGCGAGCTTGTTTGATAGCTAACGCTAATTGACGTTGGTAACGAGCTTTAGTACCTGTAATACGGCTAGGAACAATCTTGCCGTTTTCAGTGATGTACTGTTTTAAAGTGTCGATATCTTTGTAGTCGATGTACGTAACGTTCTCAGCTGTAAAGCGGCAGAACTTGCGACGACGGTAAAAACGTGCCATGTTATGTTCTCCTTAAGCTTCAGCAGAGTCTTGAGCGTGTTGTGCTTCTTCACGTTGAGCTTTACGCGCACGTTTTTCTTCAGCACTCTTCGCCAATAGTGACTCTTCAGTGATAGCGTTTTCACGACGGATGATAAGGCTACGAATGATTGCGTCGTTATAACGGAACAATTCTTCAAGCTCATCAAGAGTAGTTTGACCACACTCAACATTCATAAGAATGTAGTGAGCTTTGTGGATCTTGTTGATTGGGTAAGCCAATTGACGACGGCCCCAGTCTTCAAGACGGTGGATTTGACCTTCAGCTTCTTTGATGTGAGTTAGGTAGCGTTCTACCATACCAACTACTTGATCGCTTTGATCAGGGTGTACTAAAAGTACGATTTCGTAATGACGCATTGTCAGCTCCTTACGGTTTGGACAGCCCCAATTTAAGTAAATTGAAGCAAGGAGTCACAACCAAAGTTGTGTCGCAGTGTTTGCGAAGGGGGAATTGTAGTGATCTTTAGGGATAATTTCAACCAAATAAGACATTTTTGCGAAATTATATCTATAGTCAGATCTTTTAATAGAAAACCACATTAACTTTAAAACAGCAGGGTTCGACTGCTTAAATTCAGCAAATGTACTATTGAGAATATCAAGTGGCTTTCTCTAACTTAAAATCTGCATACACATTATCAATGTCAGGCTAAAACCAAAAAACGGTAAATTTATCAGAGATAAGAAAAGAGAGAGAGGTTCTAAAGCAGAGATTTTGATTCTGCTCTACAGATACTTGGAATGGGGGCTAGGAAAAATCAAAATAAAAAAAGATAGAGACTAACTCTATCTTTTTAAAAAAACACAATCTGTGTAGATGGTGCAGTTGAGGTAAAACTAAAGATAATACTGATGACAGTAATCAGGATCACCGAGAACAAGAAATATTTCTTTGCCCAAAGTTGATCATTTTCAGCTTTAAAGCCAATGACACCGATATACAACCAGTAAATGCACAGTAAGTTTAAAATCACTGCATAGAACCAGTTGGCATAACCAAAGACAAATAACGCATTCATGGTTAGTGTGAATAACACCACATAAACCAGTGATTCAATCTTGGTACGATGAATCGAACGCGCCACAGGCAAGATCGGAATGCCTGCATTTTTGTAATCATCAAAGCGGTAAATCGCAATCGCCCATGAGTGAGGCATTTGCCATAGCGCATAACCTAAAAAGATCAGTAACGCACCGAGGTCAAATTGATTGGCTACTGCGGTATAACCAATGATAGGCGGAGCTGCACCAGAAATACTGCCTACAACAGTTTGATGAATTGTGGTTCGTTTTGTCCATAGGCTGTAAAAACCAACATATACGACAAAACCAATCACCGCGAATAAGAAAGCGTACGCATTTACCCAGAACCATAAAAGACTAAAACCAACGATGCCTAATACCAGAGCAAAGGCTAGAGCAACAGGTTCGGAAATGGTTTTGGTGACCAGTGCACGGTTTTGAGTGCGCTGCATTTTTTGGTCGATGTCCTGGTCAATCACGTTGTTGACCACACATCCTGATGCTACGACAAGCGTAGTACCGAGAAGGGTAATAAGCAGGAGAAGGAAATCTACAGAACCTTGGGTGGCTACGAAGTAGCCACCCAAAGTGGTAACAAAGTTACCGAAGAGAATTCCTGGCTTAGTCAGGAATAAATACTTTTTCAGCATGACGACCAGTTTAGATCATCATGTTGTAGTGTAGGTAATTCATGATCCATACAGAACCCACTAAAAGAATAGCGATAGTTAAGATGGTATACACGAATGCAATCACGTTCCAGCGTTGCTCTGAAGAAGAGTTCATATGCAGGAAGTAAATTAACTGCACAAGAATCTGAGCAACCGCAGTAATCGCGATGACAGTAATCAAGATACCACGGCCAAAACCGCCTGCCATCACCATACCGAATGGAATTACGGTAAGGATGACAGAAAGGATGAAGCCAACGGTATATTGCTTAACGTTACCGTGTGATTCGCCAGCAGCGTTATGATCGTGACTCATTACAGAACTCCCATCAAGTAAACTACGCTGAATACACAGATCCAAACGATGTCAAGGAAGTGCCAGAACAAGCTTAGGCAAGCTAGACGACGCGTGTTTGCAAGAGTCAAACCATATTTCTTGATTTGAACCATAAGCACGATCATCCAGACCAGACCAGAAGTTACGTGAATACCGTGCGTACCTACCAAAGTAAAGAACGCAGATAAGAACGCACTTGTGCTTGGACCGTGACCAGCATGAACTAAGTGATTGAACTCATATAGTTCCATGCCGATGAAGATAGCACCGAATACCCAAGTAATCGCTAACCAAGTCAGTACTTTTGCAACGTCTTTTTTGTATGCAGCAAGAACTGCAAAACCAAAGGTTACAGAAGAGATCAAGAGGGCGAAGGTTTCAGTAAGAACGAAACCTAAAGAGTCGCCAAACAGGTCTCTCGCACTTGGAGTACCCACAGGAATGTGGCTACTCAAAACAGCGAACGCAATGAAGAGTGTACCGAACAGGACAAGGTCACTCATCAAGTAAGTCCAGAAACCAAAGACGGTGATGTCAGTATCATCGTGATGATGATGCTCATCGTGTCCGTGGTTATCGTGATGAAGTACTTCAGCCATTGTCTTAGTCCTTCTTCAAGTGTTTTTCAAGAATCGCATAGCGTTCGTTTTCAATACGCTCAACTTCAGCAGCTGGAACATAGTAATCCACTTTCTTGGTGAAAGAAGACACGATGAAGCTGATGATTGCAGCAATGAACGTAACAACTACTAACCACCAGATGTGCCAGATTAAACCGAAGCCCATAACAGTGATGAACATCGCGATAACGAAACCGGCAGCACGGTTAGTCGGCATGTGGATATCTTCGTACTTCGTTGGTTTTGCATACGCAACACCATTTTCTTTCTCGATCCAGAAAGTATCAATACCATTGATCTTTGGAAGATGAGCAAAGTTATAGAACGGAGCAGGAGAAGATGTCGCCCATTCAAGGGTACGACCATCCCATGGATCGCCAGTCAAATCTAGACGCTGGTCACGTTGTAGGAAACCAACCACGATTTGCATGATGAAACATAGAATACCTAGTGCAACCAGAACCGCACCAAACATCGCGATATCTACATACGGGTCCCATTCTGGGTTGTCAAATGTATTCAAACGACGTGTCATACCCATGAAACCAAGGATATAAAGTGGCATGAATGCAAAATAGAAACCGAAGAACCAGAACCAGAACGCTGCTTTACCCCAAGTCTCATTCAGTCTCCAACCGAACATTTTCGGCCAGTAGAAGATGATACCTGCGAACATACCGAATACCACACCACCAATAATTACGTTATGGAAGTGAGCAATTAGGAATAAAGAGTTGTGTACCAGGAAGTCCGCTGGTGGAACCGCCATCAATACACCTGTTAAACCACCGATACCGAAAGTTACCAGGAAGCCTAGTGTCCATAGCATTGGAGTGGTGAAAACAATACGACCCTTGTACATGGTGAACAACCAAGAGAAGATCTTCACACCTGTAGGAATCGCAATAATCATGGTCATGATACCGAAGAACGCGTTAACGTTGGCACCAGCACCCATAGTAAAGAAGTGGTGAACCCATACAACGAATGACAATACTGTGATTGCTACTGTTGCATACACCATTGATTTGTAACCGAACAATGCTTTGCGCGAGAAAGTCGCAACAACTTCTGAGTAAATACCAAATGCTGGTAAGATCAGAATGTATACTTCTGGGTGACCCCAAGTCCAAATCAAGTTCACGTACAACATTGGACTACCGCCCAAATCATTGGTGAAGAAGTGGAAACCGAAGTAACGGTCAAGCGTTAACATTGCGATTGTTGCAGTCAACACCGGGAAAGCCGCAATAATCAATACTGCTGTACATAAAGATGTCCAGGTAAAGATTGGCATTTCCATAAGTTTCATGCCAGGCGCACGCATTTTGATGATGGTAACGAAGAAGTTAACACCCGTTAATAGCGTACCTAGACCTGAAATTTGCAGTGCCCAGATGTAGTAGTCCATACCTACGCCTGGAGAATATTCGATACCAGACAGTGGAGGGTATGCCATCCAACCTGTTGCAGCGAATTCACCTAACGCAAGTGAAACCATCATCAGACCCGCAGCACCGGCGAATAACCAGAAGCTGAGTGAGTTTAATAATGGAAATGCAACGTCACGTGCACCGATTTGAAGCGGTACAGAGATGTTCATCAAACCAACAACAAGACCCATTGCCACGAAGAAGATCATGATCACGCCATGCGCGGTAAAGATCTGATCGTAATGCTCAGGGTGTAAATAACCTTCGCCGCCACCTTTTGCAAGGAACTGCTGAAGACGCATCATGATCGCATCGGCGAAACCACGCAAAAGCATGATCACAGATACGAAGATATACATGATACCAATTTTTTTATGGTCTACAGATGTGAACCATTCGTTCCACAGGTAGCCCCATTTTTTGAAGTAGGTAATACCAGCAAAAACTGCGATACCACCCAGGATCATCATTGCAACAGTTGCCAATACGATTGGATCGTAAGGAATTGCATCTGGACCTAACTTACCTAAGAAGCTCATGTCTTATTCTCCTTGAGAAGCAGTCGCATGTTCACCAGCTACATGAGCTTCAGAAGCAGCCGCTTCGTGAGCAACAGCATCAGTCGCTGCAGCTTCTACAGGAGCTGAATGGTCAGCACCGTGATAGTTACTCATATACTTGTGAATCACAGATTCAAACAAACCTTGCTCTACAGAAGAGTAGTAAGTCACAGGATGTGGCTTAGTAGGGTAAGGCTTCATTGCTTCAGCAGCAGCCTTCTCTTCAGGAGTTTCAGCTTTTGCAATAATCGCTTCGATCTGGTGTTTACCACGGTTGCCGTCACGTAAAGTTGCAAATTCAGCTTGGTCTAGAACAGTTTTTTGTACTGCATTAGGGTTAACTGAAGTACCGTTTCCTGCCTGAACAGCAGAAATCCATTCAGCGAATTGAGCATCAGTCACAGAATGTGCACGGAAGCGCATTTGTGAGAAGCCATAGCCTGAATAGTTTGAAGAGAAACCACGATAACCTTCAGCTGGACTAGTTTCATCAGCTAAGAAGTTAAGGTGAGTTTGCATACCTGCCATTGCATAAATCTGACCACTTAACGCCGGGATGAAGAACGAGTTCATCGTGAAGTTAGAGGTTAAACGAAGGCTTACCGGAGTTTGCTCTGGGAAACGTAATTCGTTAACAGTTGCAATGCCTTGCTCAGGATAGATGAAGATCCATTTAAATTGCTCAGCAATAACCTGAACAGTTAAAGGTGCTTTATCTGCTTCAATTGGACGGTATGGGTCATACTTGTGGGAACCCCACCAAGTTAACCAAGCTAAAATACCAATAATAATGACAGGGATACCCCATACCACAATTTCAATCGCAGTAGAGTGTGCCCATGTAGGTTTATAGTCTGCGTCTTTATTCGATGCACGATATTTCCAACCGAACCATAATGCCATGATGATTGATGGAATAACCACCAAAAGCATTAAGTAAATCGCAGTCATCATCAGGTTACTTTGACCTGCTGCAACTGGACCTTTAGAGTTCAGAAGTACCATATCACCACCACACCCGGTCAAGAGTGCAGTCATCGCAGATAAAGACAATACAGCTAAAATCGTTTGTCTCATTTTACAACCTCGGTGAAGAGTCCCATTCCCTAATTTAATATGGGATAGCGATTAAAGTGCATATGACAAAAAAGGCTGAATTTTACAAAACATCCTATTAATCACAATACACCGCTACGTTGTAGGGCATTATGCCTGAGATTCACGAACTAAGCTATATCTAGGGCGCTTTAAATGCCTGTAATAAAAACCGATTTTGCTGGTCTGGATTGGGGAGGATTTATGGGAATTTTATTTCAATTTCAAAGTTCTGTAATCAAAATGGGATGATATTCATCCCATTTTGTGTATTCTTGCACTATTGTTTCACAACTTGCGTTTTTGCGAGTTTATCGTGCAAGGTTTGACGTTTTTTGCCCAATCCGAAGGCCCAGTCAATAATTAAACTCAGTGGCATAAATACAATATTTAAAAATATGAAAAATACGCTACGAATAGTGAAGGCGCGCAACAGGCTGGTCTTTTCACCTGATTCTGCATCTACAATTTTGATTTTTGTAAGCTTTTTACCAATACTTTGGCCTGATTTTGCAATCAGAAAGGCTTGAATGGCCAACATGATAATCAAATAGACCGCTGTGGCAAGCCAGGCCTGCTGAGAAAACATCTCAAACATTTGCGTCTGTAATTGCTGAGCCAATGCGGGATCTGCATCGCTACTCAGCACGACATTCATGAATTCTTCATTCAATTGAGCAAACCGGGTTTCCTGTTCAGGGGTGAAAAATGCAGTCAAAATGAAGGTTGCTGGTAACCACAGTAACACGTCTACAATTTTGGCCAGGATACGGCTTGGAATACTGGCGAGTTCATTTTTTTGAGTTGCTGTTTGAGTATGAGGCTGTGAATAGGCCGAAGTCGTTGACTGATTGTTCTGGAATACTGGCGTTTCGGGTGTGACTGTCGGAGCGACATAACCTTCAGGTTGATATACCGATTTTCCTTGGGTAAGTTCACCTAAGGCTTTCCACTCTGTCATGCCTTGATGCCATGCCAGGTCAGTCAGCATGACTTGTTGATTCGCCAGCATCTGATTCAATTGCTCGAGCGTATATGGACCAGCTTGTTGATTGTTTCGGGCCAAGTAAATCTGCATATAGACTGAATCTCAATATATAAATGTGAACTGATAATAGCTTTGATCAAGATTGTATTGAATTCTGTTTTGAAAACAAACATCCTCTCATCGTAAGATATAGATTAATTGAGGATTTTCAATCATATTTGTCATTAAAAATGAGCCCATACAAAATTGCAAGGATCTGCATTCTTAAAAATATCTTCCTGAACATTCGATGGTTATTTATTATTGCCATTTTGATATGACTTTACTGTTGGTATTTGTTTGTCATTACAGTCTTTATGTGTTGATAAGCGTTGATTTAATTATATTTATAAATTCAATTGTTTAGCTTGTGATTGGGTCTTTAGTTATCAATTTTCAAACAATAAATCATAATATCTATCTCATAAAAAAGACCCTATCAAAGGGTCTTTTTTATTCACAATTGCTTATGCTTTTTGCACTTTTTCTTCAGCCAGGAAGAACCAAGTTTCAAGTACCGAGTCTGGGTTTAAAGACACAGAGTCGATACCTTGTTCCATTAACCATTGTGCAAGATCTGGGTGATCGGAAGGACCTTGACCACAAATACCGACATATTTGCCAGCTTTACGACATGCTTGAATTGCAAGAGAAAGCAACGCCTTAACTGCAGGGTCGCGCTCATCAAATAGGTGAGAGACAATACCCGAGTCACGGTCAAGACCAAGCGTTAATTGTGTCAAGTCGTTTGAACCAATAGAGAAACCATCGAAATGTTCAAGGAATTGATCTGCCAATAAAGCATTGGTTGGAAGTTCACACATCATGATCACTTTAAGGCCGTTTTCACCGCGCTTAAGACCGTTTAATGCAAGAAGTTCAATGACACGTTTCGCTTCAGCAACAGTACGAACAAATGGAATCATGATCTGAATATTGGTTAAACCCATTTCATCACGTGCTTTTTTCAATGCACGACATTCAAGTTCGAAGCAATCACGGAAGTTATCAGAAACGTAGCGACTTGCACCACGGAAACCTAGCATCGGGTTTTCTTCTTCTGGCTCGTATAACTTACCACCGATCAAGTTTGCATATTCGTTAGACTTAAAGTCTGACATACGAACAATGACTGGCTTGTCTGCAAATGCAGCAGCAAGTGTCGAGATACCTTCGACCAGTTTCTCTACATAGAATTCGATTGGAGATGCATAACCTGCAGTACGCGCCATGACTGCTGCACGTGTTTCACGTGGAAGGCTGTCAATATTGATCAATGCTTTCGGGTGAACACCAATCATACGGTTAATAATGAATTCAAGACGCGCCAGACCAATACCTGCGTTTGGAATTTGAGCAAAGTCAAATGCACGGTCCGGGTTACCCACGTTCATCATGACTTTAAATGGAAGAGCAGGCATAGACTCAATTGAATTCTTTTGAATTTCAAAATCTAGTGCGCCTTCATAGATAAAGCCAGTATCACCTTCAGCACAAGACACAGTCACTTCCTGACCGTCTACAAGAACTTCAGTTGCATTACCACAACCCACGATTGCAGGAACACCAAGCTCACGTGCAATAATTGCTGCGTGACAAGTACGACCACCACGGTTTGTTACAATCGCAGCTGCACGTTTCATGACTGGTTCCCAATCCGGGTCAGTCATATCAGATACAAGAACATCACCGTCTTGTACTTTGTCCATTTCTTTAATAGACGTCACAATGCGGACTTTACCAGAACCAATGCGTTGACCGATTGAACGGCCTTCACAGATCACAGTACCGCGTTGTTTCAACAGGTAGCGTTCCATGGTGCCGACATTTTCACGGCTTTTTACAGTTTCAGGACGCGCCTGAACGATGTAAATCTTGCCATCATCGCCATCTTTTGCCCACTCGATGTCCATTGGTGCACCGTAGTGGTTTTCAATGATCAGCGCTTGTTTAGCAAGTTCTTGTAATTCCTGGTCGTTTAAAGCGAACTGTTGGCGTTCAGCTTTTTCAACATCCACGACAACGACAGATTTACCTGCAGATGCTTCTTCACCATAAATCATTTTCTGGTGCTTAGAACCCAGGTTGCGACGAAGGATCGCGTGTCGGCCTGCATTTAAAAGCGGTTTAGAAATATAGAATTCATCAGGGTTGACGGCACCTTGAACAACCATTTCACCCAAACCATAAGATGCAGTAATGAATACTGCATCACGGAAGCCTGATTCAGTATCTAGCGTAAACATCACACCTGCAGCGCCAGTTTCTGAACGAACCATGCGTTGTACACCAGCAGACAGGGCAACTACATCATGGGCAAAGTTTTGGTGTACACGGTATGAGATTGCGCGGTCGTTGTACAAAGATGCAAACACTTCTTTGATTGCGATCAGAACGTTATCGATACCACGAATGTTCAAGAAAGTTTCTTGCTGGCCGGCAAAAGAAGCATCCGGCAAATCTTCTGCAGTTGCAGAAGAACGAACGGCAACCGCGATGTCAGGGTTGCCGTTAGAAAGTTCTGCAAATGCTGTACGAACTTCTTGTTCTAATGCAGGCGTAAGTGGAGTATCCACAATCCATTGACGAATTTTTGCGCCAGTTTCAGCAAGTGCATTTACATCATCAACATTGAGTGCAGCAAGCTCTGCATTGATTTTAGCGTTTAGGCCACTTTGCTCGAGAAATTCACGGTAGGCATCGGCAGTCGTTGCGAAACCACCTGGCACAGATACACCAGCATTTGATAAGTGGCTGATCATTTCGCCTAGTGATGAGTTTTTCCCACCGACTAGCTCAACGTCGTGCTTCCCTAATTTTTCCAGACCAATTACGCGCGCTTCCAAAGTTGTTACTCCACTTTTGCAGTATTAATCACTATCTCGGCATGAGAGTATAGCAAATCATCTAGGTTTTTGATTTTACTAAGCGACAGTCATGTAAGATCGGTTTACTATAAAGATTATATAGCACTAAGACAAATGTTGGAGGAGAATTTTAATGTCGGAAGGTAAACAAATTCAGCGTAGTGTTTTCTTTATTTCAGATGGTACCGCCATCACCGCTGAAACCCTTGGACACTCGCTGTTAGCGCAGTTTCCGCATGTGAAATTTGACATTCATATTATTCCTTACATTAGTTCCGAAGAGGCGGCCACAAACGTGGTGGCAGAGATCAATGCAAGAGCTCAAATCGACGGTGAAAAACCGCTGGTATTTGACACCCTGGTTGATCCCTATGTGCGCGACATTATTAACACCGCAAATGCAGTAAATCTTGATGTATTTGAAGGGCTTATTAGTAAGTTGGCTGATGAATTAGGCACGATTCCTACAACTTTAGTCGGGCAGACCCATGCGGTGACCGACTCTGAGTCTTATAAGGCCCGTATTGATGCTGTTCATTTTGCTTTAGATAACGACGACGGCGCACGTACCCGTCATTATGATAAAGCTGACCTGATCCTGATTGGTGTATCGCGTTCAGGTAAAACCCCGACCTCTATTTATCTGTCTTTGCAGTTCGGTATTCGCGTAGCAAACTATCCACTGACTGAAGAAGATTTGGACGATAACCGCCTGCCAGCCGTGCTGCGACCGCATAAAAACAAGCTGTTTGGCCTGATGATTGATGCGGAACGCCTTGTGGCCATTCGTTCTGAGCGTAAAGCCAATAGCCGTTATGCCAGCTTTAGTCAGTGTCAGATGGAGTTACGTGCGATTGAAGGCATTTATATTTCGGAAGGCATCAAGTACCTGAATGTGTCTGAAATGTCGATTGAAGAAATCTCAACACGTGTGTTGCAAATGACCGGTTTAAAACGTCGAATCGGTTAAGAAATCAGCCAGAGCCAAACTGCGGTTTGGCTTTGATTTATAGCTAAAAATTACAAGTAAGCATTGATTAATCGAAATAATGTATGAATTTTATAATTCTAAGAAAATACCAACTATCATATTCTGAAATATAAAAGAGTCTTCTTTGCTCATTTTGTTGAATAAATCATCATGTCGGTTCTTGATACGTAAATAAAAATCTCATTATCAGCTTACCAATTTTTCATTTTTACTCGCCAGCGTGAGTTATTTTTCTGCTAAATAAGTATGAATAATGATATCGACCGGATGCTGTTCACCATTAATACAATGAATTGTATTTTCCGAAATTTTCAGAATCGGCCAGGTAATCAGGTGGCAATTTTCACGTTGTAGGGCAGCATAATAATGATCTGATTTCAGATAAATTTTACGGGAAGATGCAAGATTTGGCATTAACTGGCGTCTTAGCCACAAATTCTGCACCTGATTTTCTAAAAACCGCAGAGAGAGTAGACTTTTAATGCGGTTGT
Organism: Acinetobacter sp. RG5; assembly: GCF_031844265.1. GTDB lineage: Bacteria > Pseudomonadota > Gammaproteobacteria > Pseudomonadales > Moraxellaceae > Acinetobacter. The sequence goes on from NZ_JAUZUV010000010.1 coordinate 52,135, forward strand.
TAAATAAGCGACGATTTTTACCAATTAGTGGATGATTAATAATCCGTTGCAGAATTCGGTCGGAACCAGGCAATACAAAAGCGGGATTAATCTGGAAAACTTTCACCGAACGGGCATATTGACTGATTTTATCCAGCTGGCTCACGGTAAACTGATCCGTGCCAATAATCGCAATATCTTTATCTGCATAATCCAATTCTAACAGTTCGGAAGAGGGCACTTTAATTCCATTAAACTGCTGAAAATGTTCGGGGCGATTTTCAAAAATACCAGCGTGTGGATCCTGCTTGGTAGACATTAGAATTCCTTGAATTTATTTAATAATTAATTTTCTTTGTATGAGATATAAACAAAAACTCAAGCCAGGGTAAAGTGAAAAATTTAACTTAGACAGTCATCTATTTGACCAAAATATAAAATCTGATTTTGTTGAGGCTGAATGGGTTTACAGGCGATCCAAAAAGAATGAATTTTAACTTGCTGAGATGGATGAAGGAAATGAAGTGTTCGTTCAAAGAAGAGGCTGTTTAATGGAGGAGGTCGATAGAAATGATTTTACTGGGATGTTTCTTTTAGTCATTTATCTTTAAAGGTGAAAAAACATCTACCCATTGCTGAGAATAGGTAGATGCAGCTTTCATTTACAGACCGTTTTTAATTTGCATCAACAGCTCAAAGTTGTGCAGACGTTTGTCAGTGTCATAGATGTCACAAGTAAAGATAAACTCATCCACGTCATATTTGGCTAAAAGCGATGCCAGACCGGCTTTAACGGTTTCTTTGGAACCGACCTGAGCCATGGCAAAGAAATTATCGACTGACATTTTTTCCGGCGGCGACCACAGACCTTCCATCGAATCAATAGGTGCTTTAAGTTTTAGGCTTTGCCCACGAATCAGTGATAAAACCCGCTGATAGGCACTGGTCGACAGATATTGTGCTTCTTCATCGGTATCTGCGACACAGGTCGGTACGCCCATCGATACATAAGGACGATCGAGATATTCAGACGGTTCAAAGTTTTCACGATATAATTGAATGGCCTGACCCAGCATACGCGGGGCAAAATGCGAAGCGAAGGAATAAGGTAGGCCGAGTTTTGCTGCCAATTGCGCACTAAACAGACTGGATCCTAATAACCATACAGGTACATGCGTGCTTTGACCCGGCGTTGCCACAATACGCTGTCCTGGAATTGGATCTTTAAAATATTGCAGAATTTCCAGAACATCCTGCGGAAATTGATCTTCGGTTTCCTGACGGCCACGACGCAGGGCACGCATGGTCATTTGATCTGTACCGGGTGCGCGGCCCAGACCCAGTTCAATCCGGTCCGGATAGAGCGTCGCCAATGTGCCGAACTGTTCAGCCACGACCAGCGGTGCATGGTTGGGCAACATAATTCCGCCAGAGCCTAAAGTTAAGGTTTTGGTATTCGCCAGTAAATAGCCTAAGAGAACTGCAGTTGCTGAACTGGCAATACCATCCATATTATGATGTTCTGCCAGCCACATCCGGCGATAACCCAATTTTTCTGCTGTTTGGGCAAGTTCCAGCGCATGGTTCAGCGCGAATTGAATGCTCTTGTCGTCACGAACAGGAACCAGTTCGAGTATAGAGAACTGGGTATCGTTAAGCGTACGCATAGTATTACTCTTAAATAAACATCTCTAAAAGCATACGACTTTAGAATGTATTTGTATATCGAAAAAAATCGATATAAGTGTAAACCAAAAGATAAAGATAAAAAATAAAGGCAAAAAAATAAGCATCCGAAGATGCTTATAAAGGAGGAAAGAATAAGGGGAGAGAATCTTAACGACGACGGTTGTTATAGCGATAATCGTTATAACGGTAGTTACGAGAAGAGTTATAGCGACGTTCGCTGCGGTCATCATAACGACGGTCTTCGCTAACTTTTTTACCTAAAGCTGAACCACCTGCTGAACCCAGTGCCGCACCGATATAACCACCGTTAGTGCCTGCCATGTTTCGGCCAACTGCATAACCTGCACCGCCACCTAAAGCACCACCGATAATCGCACCATTACGGTCACGTTTATTTGCCGCTACTGCGGCACCCGCACCGCCACCAATCGCTGAACCGATTGTTGCACCAGTGGTACCGCCCATCTTATTACCTACTGCAGCACCAACAACCCCACCTAGTGCAGAAGCTAAAGCTGTATTGGTTGTATTGCCTGCATTGGCAGCTGTCATACCCATGGCTGAGGTTGCTACAACAGCGATCATTAGAGATTTATAGTTCATGAGGACACCTTCTATATATCTAGCTATATTTTGTTGATGAGATAAATTTAATCTAGCAAGCGCCAAACAGCATGGAGGCAATGTTGGCGAATTGTGATTTTTATCTCCTTAATTTATTCATGATGTGGGCAGGATAATTCCATGTATTAATTGAAAATTCACGTAGTAAAGCAGCAATAAAAAAAGCACCAAAAGGTGCTTTTTATGTTAAATGTAGCGTCTAGTCTAAACTGCCTGAACGCAAATTAACGGTAACGTTTTTTCCAGTGTTTAGAGCGTTTTTCCACTGCTTTATCTTTGGCAATCTTGTTACCCAGTGCCGCACCACCGGCAGCACCTAAGGCTGAACCGATATAACCACCGTTAGTACCGCCCATATTTTTACCTACGGTATAACCGGCACCGCCACCTAGGGCACCACCAATGGCAGATTCAGTACGGTTTTTCTTGCTGCTTGCAACTGCTGCACCGCCAGCACCACCTAAAGCAGCACCAATGGTTGCGCCGGTGTTACCGCCCATGTTTTTACCTAATGCTGTACCTGCAACACTACCTAAAGCACTTGCTGCTGCAACACGCGCTGTACTGTCGGCATGTGCGTTTACGGTCATCATTGAACCAGCAGCTAAAACTGTACTCATTAAAAGTGCGTTGAGTTTCATGTCATCACTCCGTGTCCATCAACAGGACTGTAATTATTTCGATGCGGAAAATGTAACAAATCATGCCCAAAACAATATGAAGATGTTTCTTCATAATTCCCTGCTTTATTTGGCGAATTGTAAAATCGGCAAGAAATAAGAATAAGATCGACTATAAAAAAGGCAATTCCACTGTTTTTAATCATATTTGTTAACAAATGCTGTAGAGCACGAATGATAGCAACGCGGACTTACTCAATAATGATGTTCATTAGAAGCCAGAGTCGTTAAACTAGGCGCAATTTTTTGATTTCGCTGTGCTAAATCGGTTTTTAGTCCCAGCCTATGTTTGAGATTTTTTAGAAAATGAAAGAATCGTTACGTTTACGATTAGACCAACTCTCTGACCGCCATGAAGAATTGACCGCATTACTGGCTGATGTAGAAGTCATTTCTGATAATAAGCGCTTCCGTCAATTGTCACGTGAGCATAATGACTTAACAGAAATCACCAATGTCTGGACCAAGTACAGACAGGCTGAAGAAGACATTGAAACAGCTCAGGCCATGCTGTCAGATCCGGACTTTAAGGAAATGGCGCAGGAAGAAATTAAAGAGAATAAAGCTTTAATTGAATCGCTTGAAGCAGACTTGAACATCTTGATGATTCCGAAAGATCCGAATGATGCCAACTCGGCTTATCTTGAGATTCGTGCCGGAACCGGCGGCGATGAAGCTGCGATTTTCTCAGGCGATTTATTTCGTATGTATAGTAAATATGCGGAAAACCAAGGCTGGCGTATTGAAATCCTCTCTGAAAATGAAGGCGAACATGGTGGCTATAAAGAAGTCATCTGCCTGATTAATGGTGACGGGGTTTACGGTCGTCTAAAATTTGAAAGTGGTGCGCATCGTGTACAGCGTGTACCAGCGACCGAATCACAAGGCCGTGTGCATACCTCAGCATGTACCGTTGCGATTCTTCCTGAAATTGATGTCGATACCTCGGTTGAAATCAATTCATCCGATTTGCGGATTGATACGTATCGTGCTTCAGGTGCAGGCGGTCAGCACGTTAACAAAACCGATTCTGCAGTACGTATTACCCACATTCCAACTGGCACAGTGGTGGAATGTCAGGAAGAGCGTTCACAGCATAAGAACAAGGCCAAAGCGATGGCACTGCTGGTATCACGTTTGGAAAATGCCAAACGTGCAGCAGCAGATGCAGCAACCTCGGAAATGCGTCGTGACCTGGTGGGATCGGGTGATCGTTCGGAACGTATCCGTACCTATAACTATCCGCAAGGTCGTATGACCGATCACCGCATTAACCTGACTTTATACAAGCTGGATGCCGTGATGGAAGGTGATTTGACCGAATTGCTGGATAGTCTGCACCGCGAATATCAGGCGGATCAGTTGGCCATGCTTGCACAGCAGAATGGTGGATAATGAATATTTTACAAGCGCTGGCTTTACGCGGCGAAGCTGAAAGTTACGAACGTCAGGAAAATGCCTGGTTACTGGAACACATCACCAAGATTGATTCATTTGATCTACTGATGAAAAAGGATCAGGAATTAACGCCTGAACAGGAACAGGTGTATAAAGACGGGTTGGCGCGTATTGCTGCTGGCGAGCCTTTGGCTTATGTCACTGGTTCACAGCCATTCTGGACTTTGGACCTCAAAGTGACCAAAGATACCTTGGTGCCACGTCCGGATACTGAAGTACTGGTTGAGACGGTATTGAAGTTAGACCTGCCTGAAGATGCCCGTGTAGTAGATTTGGGTACAGGTACTGGCGCAATTGCCTTATCACTGGCATCTGAACGTTCTAACTGGACAGTAACGGCTTCCGATATCTACGAGCCTACGCTTGAGGTGGCGAAATATAATGCGGAACAACATGATATTGAGAATGTAGAATTCGTTCTAGGTTCATGGTTGAAACCATTTGGCCGTCAATTCTTTGATGCCATTGTATCGAATCCACCCTATATCGACCCTGATGATGTGCATATGCAGAATCTGGCGACTGAACCGGAACGTGCGCTGGCGGCAGATAAAAAGGGGCTGGCCGATATTGAAATGATTATTCTGCAAGCCAAGAAGCATTTGACCGTGAAAGGTTGGGTGGTGCTTGAGCATGGTTATAATCAGGCAGACGCCGTACAACATCTATTTAAACAGGCGGGTTATAAGCAAGTCCGCACGGTTAAAGATTATGGCGGGAATGATCGCGTAACTTTGGGTCAATGGCCACATTAATCTGTCATCTATCTTTATAAAAAAGCGACCGATGTGGTCGCTTTTTTATTGGATTTTTTCTTTATAAATTCCTGACTGCATCTGAAACCTTAAGTATTTTGAATGACATGACGCCAACGCAGTATAACTAAAAACAAAAAAGCGATGCATCTGCATCGCTTTTTGGAGTTGGCTCAATTTAAACCGGATAGTCTTGCAGACCATCATAGACTTCGACCTGATCCAGGCTACCTGTTTCCATTGCCAGACAAAGTGCTACAACTTTCACGGTATCTGCCAGATATTGTTCATCTTTAAGCGCAATACCTTGTTGCAGGGCGACAATACGATCTGCCGGAATCTCTAGGGCTGCCGCAGTTTCAGTTGCATCAACACGGTTAAAGAACTGAACGACAACATCTTTAAGTGCTGAGTCAGAGGCATTTAAAATACCTTGATTAAGTTGTTCAGAGATTTGATCAGCTGAATGAAGTAAAGCATTGGTGAAGTTTTGAACAAGATTCTGTTCAAGGACATCAGTCATCTTTAACATGAAAATACCTTCAACTTAGGAGAGAATTTGGGAGTATAGCCAATAGCAAAGTGCTATAAATTGAGTGAAAAATAATCTATTCTTGGGCGGATTGCAAAGCTTTCTGGATGACTGTGTAGTCCTGCTAATATATGTTTTAGGACTTGAAATATATAACTCTAATAAAACTAGTGGTTTAGATTGTAAGCATGTTGAATTAAGATTTTTAGAGTCTAAGTTTATATAAATTATCGAATGCTATTTTGCCGATAGGCGCCTGGACTGACTCCTGTCCATTTCTTAAATGCACGATGAAAGGCACTCGGTTCCTGAAAGTTGAGCTGATCACTGATTTCTTGCAAACTTTGTTCAGTCCGGGTCAATAACTCGATTGCGGTATCGCGACGTATCTCGTTTTTTAATTGCTGGTAACTGACACCTTCGCTTTTTAAACGCCGTTGCATGGTAGCTTCAGACATATTCATTTTTAAGGCAAGTTCATTTAGCTCTAGCCATTCTGAAGGTGCAACTTGCAGTAGTTGTCTGCGAATCTGGGTACTGAGTGCATAAGGATTTTTAAAACGCACCAATAAATTGTGTGGTGTTTGCTGGATAAACTGATACCAGGACTGCGCATCCTGCTTAATTGGCAGTTGCAGATAGCTGGCATCAAACTGCACATAGTTTTCACTGGCCTGATATTCAATCTGTTCACAAAAACGGACTTTATAATCAAAATCATCGGGTGGTGCCGGGCATTTCAATTGGATTTGATTGAGCAAAATCCGTTGTCCGCTTAACCAGCAGATCAAGGTATGAATCAGCATCAGATAAGTCGCATAGCTAAACATGCGTTTGGTTGGTTTTAGGTCATAAATCACGATATAGGCATAGTTTTCTTCAACCATCAGCGTGCTTTGCAGGTCGTCCAAAACCAGATTAAGGAATTGCAAAATGTGTTGTAGTGCTTTTTCTAAGGTGTCGGCTTGCATGACCATTTTTGATAGCAATTTAAAGCTGCCACGGCGCATGGCATGACTGTCCATGCCAAAAAATTCATCATTCATGCTGTCTGCAAGCACGGTCCATAACTGGGCAAACTGGCTGACCGATACGCGTGCCTTGGGCGCATTTAGGACTTCCGCTGGAATATTGGCTTTTTTCAAAATGGCAGCAATGTCAAATTGCAGCCGTTTGGCATCCAGCAAGGCTTCCTTGACCAGATCAATTGAAATCGTGCCTTTGCTATATTCCAGTACAGGCTTATGCATGTTCAATGTGGCATCCTTATTTTCATTGTCCAAATACCTCAGGCAAGATGCAATATTTGGAAATTGTACAGAATAAAAACTCTGTTTACTCTGCATATTAAGTCGTATCTAAAATAGAAAAAAGTTAGGGAATAAAAATGAAAATTCAGGGAAAAGTTATTGTAGTAACAGGCGGAGCATCGGGTTTGGGTGCTGCTACAGCTGTGCATCTGGTTGAGCAAGGTGCCAAAGTGATTCTGGTCGATATGAATCAGGAACAGGGCGCAGCATTACAACAGCAACTCGGTGAGCAGTCTGAATTTGTACAGCTCGATGTGACCGATGAACAGGCAGTAGAAACGTTCTTTGCCCATGTCGAAAATAGGTATGGTCAACTGAATGGCTTGATTAACTGTGCCGGAATTGCACCTTCTGCCAAAGTGCTGGGGCGCAACGGTATCCATGAGTTGGCAATGTTTCAAAAAGTGCTGAATATTAACGTGAATGGCACATTTAATATGCTACGTCATGCAGCAGCCTTAATGGCAAAATATCAGCTGCAATCTGGTGAAGAAGAGCGCGGTGTGATTGTAAATACGGCTTCGGTCGCTGCTTATGATGGTCAAATTGGTCAGACTGCCTATGCGGCTTCTAAAGGTGCAGTAGTCGCAATGACTTTACCTCTGGCACGTGAACTGGCCCGTGAAGCGATCCGTGTCATGACCATCGCGCCGGGCATTATGGAAACTCCGATGCTGAAAGGCATGCCGCAAAATGTCCAGGATGCTTTGGGGCAAATGGTGCCGTTTCCACCACGTCTGGCAAAACCACAGGAATTTGCCCATCTGGTGGGACATATTTTTGAAAATAGTTATTTGAATGGTGAGGTCATTCGTTTGGATGGCGCAATCCGTATGCAGCCTAAATAAGTTTTCGATTTATATAGGACATGATGATTTGCACAGCTACCAATTTCTCATTGAATTTAAATGAATTTGCTTAAGCATGCATTTTCTTTTGAAGGATCAAAAGAAACAAAAATCCTTTGCGAAACTGAAGATACATCCCTGTATCTCAGTTTCGCAGGCGACATCCATGCCGCCTTATCCGACGTGCCAACGATCTCAATAGTAAAAAGCTTGAAGTAAATAAATAGATATAGAAAGGGAAGTTCAATGATTTTAAATGACGAACAAAAAATGATTCAGGACATGATGCGCAATTACTCGCAGCAGAAACTGAAACCGACAGCGGCCTTACGCGACAAAACTGCACAATTCCCTGCACAAGAACTTAAAGAACTCGGTGAGCTTGGCGCATTGGGTATGACAGTGGCTGAAGAATGGGGCGGCGCAGGTCTGGATTATGTGTCACTGGTCTTGGCACTAGAGGAGATCGCCGCAGGTGATGGTGCAATATCGACGATTGTCAGTGTGCAGAATTCTTTACCTTGTGGCATTACCCAGCGTTATGGCACAGAGGAACAAAAACAACAGTATTTAACCAAGCTGGCAACAGGTGAATGGCTCGGCTGTTTCTGCTTGACAGAACCTCAGGCCGGTTCGGATGCCAGTTCGCTGGAGTGTAAAGCCGAACGTGATGGTGATGAATGGGTGTTAAATGGCACCAAGCAGTTTATCACGACAGGTAAACACGCACAGATTGCACTAGTCTTTGCTGTGACTGATAAATCGGCAGGGAAAAAAGGTATTTCATGCTTTCTGGTGCCGACCGATGCACCGGGTTATATCGTGTCACGTCTAGAAGAGAAAATGGGTCAACATTGTTCCGATACCGCGACCATCGTTCTGGATAAATGCCGAATTCCTGCTGCCAACTTGTTGGGGCAGGAAGGTGAAGGTTATAAAATTGCCTTGTCGAACCTTGAATCGGGTCGGATCGGCATTGCGGCACAATCTGTCGGTATGGCGCGGGCTGCACTGGATGCTGCAGTGGAATATGCCAATGACCGTAAAGCCTTTGGTGTAGAAATTGTGCAACATCAGGCTGTGGCGTTCAAGCTTGCAGATATGGCGACACAAATTGAAGCCGCACGTCAGCTCGTTTTGCATGCTGCAACATTAAAAGATGCAGGCTTGGCGTGTTTAAAAGAAGCATCGATGGCAAAACTGTTTGCATCGACTATTGCAGAAAGAGTCTGCTCGGATGCGATCCAGATTCATGGTGGCTACGGTTATGTCTCTGATTTTCCGGTCGAGCGAATTTATCGTGATGTACGAGTGAGCCAGATTTATGAAGGTGCATCAGATATTCAACGACTGGTGATTGCACGTGAAGTATGTCAACGCTGATTTTTTAATTTAAAAAAACAGACTTTGATTGATGTTTAAATCCTGCACTTACTATTGATGGATATGGAAATTGCAGGATTTAACTGAACATGATGATCTAAAGACATACAGTACGAATAATCGAAAAATAAGCCTTATTCATGTTCTAGTCCTAGGGCATGAATGCAGATTTAAAAAAGTATGCTGATGGAATCAGCAGGAACAACAAATACAAATGGACAAACTCAGGCAAGGTCGCCTGAAAAATACAATAGGAAAGAGGTTGTCGTCATGAAGACATTAGAACAGGCATATGCTGATTTTAATTTTGAAAATATGGTTCAGGAACATCTGGTTGGAAACGCAGATAGTATTAATGCTTATACCGAATGCTGTGGTCGCTACCTGGGTCAAAACCGAACTGCACTGATTTGGGAAGGTAAAAATGGAGACGCAGAGCAGTGGACCTTTGAACAGCTGGCCGTGGCTTCAGGACAGCTGGCCAATTATATGCATTCTCTGGGTTTAAAGGCAGGTGACTGTATTGCCGGATTGCTGCCAAGAACGCCAGCACTCTTAATTACCATACTGGCCACCTGGCGGATCGGTGCCATATACCAACCTTTATTTACTGCCTTTGAAAGCAAAGCCATTGAACATCGCATCAGTACCGCTGGCACCCAGTTGATTGTTACTGATGAAGAGCAGCGACTGAAACTTCATGATCTCAATGTCCCTAATATTCTGACTGTGCATCAAACAGCGGCAGATGATTATCAAGATGCTGATTTCTGGACAGCCTTACAGCAGCAACCGGAAGAGTTTGAACCGGTAAATTGCCAGTTTAATGATATTTTCCTGATGATGTTTACTTCAGGTACGACAGGCTTGGCAAAATCGGTTCCTGTGCCTTTAAAAGCCTTGTTGGCCTTTAAAGGCTATATGCTGCACGCGGTAGATCTGCGAGATGAAGATTCCTTCTGGAATCTGGCAGACCCGGGCTGGGCGTATGGACTGTATTATGGCATTGCAGGGCCGCTCAGTTTAGGGCACAGCATCATCATGGATGAACGTGGTTTTAGTGTCGATAATGCCGTACAAATCATTCAAAAATATCAGGTTAGTAACCTGACCGGTTCGCCAACCGCATTTCGCATGTTCTTTGGTTTTAAAGAAAAATTTGATGCAGGCATCAGTTCGCATTTACGCGTGGTAAGCAGTGCAGGTGAGCCGCTCACGCCTGAAGTGATTCAGTGGTTCAATCATGATTTAAGTGTGAATATTTACGATCAATATGGACAGACTGAACTGGGTATGGTGATCGCCAATCATCATGGCTTGGAGCATTATAAAAAAGTTGGTTCAGCCGGTTTTGCTATTCCTGGGCATCGTTTTGCTGTATTGGACAAAGAACATCAGGAAGTAGAAAAAGGCGGGATTGGAACCTTGGCAATTGACTGTGCAGCTTCACCGTTGATGTGGTTTGAAGGCTATGCAGGCCACAACCGCAAGTCATTTGTCGGGCAGTATTATCTCACTGGTGATACCGTGAAGCTGAATGAATATGGCGGTATTGATTTTATTGGACGTGCAGATGATGTCATTACAACCTCAGGATATCGGGTTGGACCTTTTGATGTAGAAAGTACTTTGCTTGAATGTGAAGAAGTGCTTGAATCTGCAGTCGTCGGCAAGCCAGATCCAGAACGTACTGAAATTGTGAAAGCCTTTGTAGTACTTAAATCAGCATATCCAGCCACTGAAGATTTAATGTTAAAATTGCAAAGTTATGTACGTTCACGTTTATCCAAACATGCCTATCCGAAAGAGATTGAGTTTGTGACATCTTTACCGAAGACATCGAGTGGCAAGATTCAGCGCAATTTACTCAAACAGCAGGAAGTTGCTAAACTTCAAGAGATAAAGCGAGTCAGCTAATTTTTCAAAATTCATCTTTTGATTGAATACTAAAAGGCTGCCATGGCAGCCTTTTGGTTTTTTAAGAAATAAATCTTCTACTCAAATTTTAGTTAGATATTGCGTCGATTTTCCCAAGCTTATATTTTTAAGAGAGCAGATTAAGGCAAGCAAAAATTATAATTTTTTATGTCATTACAGTGGAATTACATTGATATTTAAAATTAAATATATCAAAAAATTAGCCTCTTAATTTCAAGAGGCTAAATCTCATTCATTACCAGATATTACTTTGTAGATTCACTTTTTGATGTTCTGCATGCGGTTCGCCCGCTTCACCAGTTACGCCGCCTTTTAAAGCTTTAAAAAGCTGGGTGACTTTGTTGTCTGTCACATTCCAATATTCTGCGCTGATTGCTTCAGCAATCAATACCCGTACGGTAGGATCATCTTTGCCTTCAAACCAGTTTTCAGCCCACGGATTCCACAACTGTTCAATCAGAATGCGGTCAGTACTGATCTGGGCATGTGCACTAATCGACACGTAAATACCATCTGATGGTTTTGCAAAAGACAGACCAATCTGAACACGGCCTGTTTCTGCTGCTTTGACCAGATCATTGGTGTTACGCAGGATGAAATATAAGTTTTGACGTTCATTCATCTGCTCGGAGTTCAGCATGGTCATCGGCTGGGAGTGTATTTCATGTGTGTCGGTTAAATGGCTGATCATGGTGTAACGAACATCCTTGATCAATTCCCATAATTTTTCACGATTATCATGTTGAGTATTGTTATGCTCGGTCATGTATGTTCTCCATACGATTTTATGAAAGCTGAAAAGATTGCTTGGTATTTTCAGATTAATCATATTTAGAGACAGATGCCTTAGGTCTCACTGAACTCATACATTTTCATACTCAAATATAGGCAGAGACTACAGAATTGCTAAACAAGACAGCTCGATTTACAGGGAAATTTAATAACAAAGATTTTAAAAACTTCAGGTCTGACACCTTTTATAAGTTAGAAAAAGCTGTTTGCCGGAACCATTGAATTGAGGTGATTCAAAAAATCTTGCCAAGCCATAGCCGCTGCATCTTGATACCGAGCGTTTAGCTGATATGCTAGTTGCCATCAACGATGGCCGAACCATTTATTGATGTGCTGTGAATTGAATGTGAGATTGATATTCCAGAGATTTATCAGTCCTTAAAAAATTCAGTAAAGCTAATTTTTGCGATCATTGTTAAAAATTTTCGAAACAAGGAAAGACGTTGTCTACATTTAACATGGATGCCATATCCCCAGAATTCGAACTCACCGATGCTGAACTGCATCTGTATAGCCGTCAGATTCTTCTGGATGGCTGGGATATTGATGCGCAGGAGCGACTGAAATTTTCTAATGTCTGTATTATTGGTTGTGGCGGAATTGGCTGTGCACTGGCAGAACTTCTGGCGCGCGCAGGTGTAGGGAAAATCACCCTGATCGATCCAGATACTATCGAGATGAGTAATTTACAGCGACAACTGGCATTTATGCCGCAGGATATTGGATTTTATAAGGCAGAAACTCTGGCCAAAAGACTGGGCCAGATTAATCCGAATGTACAAGTTGAATATATCAATCAGGCTTTAACGGCTGAGAATGCAGTAAGTGTGATCGAGCATCAGGATCTGGTATTGGATGGCTGTGATCAGTTTGCCACACGCTATCTGGTCAATCACATTTGCGTGGAGCTGAATGTGCCCTTATTGAGTGCCTCTGCGATTGGCTTGCAAGGCCAGCTGTTTATGGTCGAAGGGGATTCCGCCTGTTATGCCTGCCTGTTTCCGCCAGAAAATCAGGCCGATGAAAGTCTGCGCTGTGCAGACTCCGGTGTACTGGCGACCACCCCGAATGTGATGGCCAGCTTGCAGGCACATCATGCCTTGTTATATCTGGGATTGGGCCAGATGCCACTTCGACAAAAGCTGTTGTTGTGGGATGGACTGAGTTTTAAGCAGCGGATTCTCGCTTTCGAAAAAGATACAGATTGCCCAATCTGTCAGGCAAGATAAGCCTGCAAAGTGAATTTTTTTTGCTACACTGCGTGTAATTAATTTTTCCTAAGACATTATGAAAAACAATATCTGGTTAGATGGAATACGTTCAGTTGCCCGTATGGGAGAAACAGCGGTCGTTGCGGCCAAGGCGGGCATTAAGTATGCCACTGAAAAGCCAAGCAATGCCAAGCTCATGCGTGAAACTTTCGAATCTTTGGGTTCGACCTATATCAAGCTGGGGCAGTTTATTGCCAGTACGCCGTCGCTGTTTCCACGTGAATACGTTGAAGAATTTCAGGGCTGTCTGGATCAGACTCCACGCTTGCCGTTTAGCTATATCCAGCAAGTGTTGGCTTCTGAATTTGCAGGACGTAACCTGGATGAAATCTTTGAATCGATTGATGAAACGCCATTAGCCTCTGCATCTATTGCACAGGTGCATGCGGCCAAACTGGTGTCTGGCGAAGATGTCGTGATTAAAGTACAAAAACCGGGCGTAGAAACCATTTTGTACACTGACTTGAATGTGCTGCATTGGGCAACCAAGTTGCTGGAAAAAGCAGTCCCGAAAGTTAAGTTTGCTTCACTGGCTGACATTGTCGAAGAAATCAAAACCCGTATGGTGCGTGAAGTCGATTTTATCGAAGAAGCCCAGAATCTGGATGATTTTGTTAATTACCTGAATATCACCAACAATCAGGCAGCCACTGCACCTAAGGTTTATCATCAATATTCAACCCGTCGTGTGCTCACCATGCAGCGTTTATACGGTGTGCCTTTGACAGATTTTGAAGTGGTCAAAAAAGTATCCAAAGATCCATCTCAAGTACTTATCACTGCGATGAATACCTGGTTTGGCAGCTTGATGATGTGTAACAGTTTCCATGCCGATCTGCATGCAGGCAACCTGATGCTACTTGAAGATGGCCGTGTCGGTTTTATTGATTTCGGTATTGTCGGTCAGCTCAAGCCTGAAGTATGGACTGCCTGTATGACATTTATGGATTCATTGCAACATACCAATTATGAGCTGATGGCGCAAAACATGCTGAAAATGGGCATGACTGCTGTGCAGATTGACACCAAAGTCTTGGCTGCTGATCTGGAACGTTTATTTAGCGGTGTATTGATGGCGGATCCGCAGGAATTGTTAACGTCCAACCCTGCTGACCTGAACGATATCATGATGGATATGGTGGCTGTGGGTGAACGTCATGGCATCCGGTTCCCGCGCGATTTTGCCTTGCTGTTCAAGCAAATGCTGTATTTCGACCGTTTCATGCGAATTCTTGCGCCGTATACCGATATCTATGCCGATCAGCGTTTGCAAATGGTGCAAAGCATGGATCCGAATCTGCTGTTAAAGCATTAATTTAATCCCTCCCGACCTCCCTTTCTAAAGGGAGGAGTTTCTCATTGCTTGATAAAGTAGAAGCGATAAAAGTCCCTCTTTATAAAAGAGGGATTTAGGGAGATTAGTTGTAAATATCATATTCTCGAGCAATCCAATGGACGCCATTATTATTGAAGGTTTAAAAGTTGAGACAGTCGTTGGCTGCTTTAACTGGGAGCGTCAAATTATTCAGCCTTTAATGCTGGATTTGATCATTCAAACCGATTTAGAACAGGCATCAAACTCAGATGCACTTGCAGATACGTTGAATTATGCAGAAATTTGTGAGATTTCCAGTAAAGTCATTCAAGACGCCAAGCCTGAATTGATTGAACATGCAGCAAAATTAGTGCTGAATGCACTTTTTACTACCTTTACAGCAATTGAATCGATTAATATTACGATCCGTAAGCCTGCCATTATCGCGCAAGCCAATTCTGTAGGGATACGTCTTGAACGCCACCGAAACGATTTTCGCCCTAGCATTAGCGAGTAATTGTCATCCTCAGCAACATTTTCAAGCTGCACAGCAACGTATTTCTGAATGGGGAGAAGTTCAGTTTTCTCCCATTTATATGATTCCTTGCCGCGATGGCATCGGCGCAGATTACTGGAATGCAGCGTGTTTATTGCGAAGTTCGGTGTCCAGTGAGGAGATGATTGAGTTGCTCAAACAGCTGGAACAGGCATCAGGGCGAGTACGTCCATCCCATCAGATTACTTTGGATGTTGATTTGATTGCCTGGGGATCAGATCTTCAACATATGCAGTTCAATGAAAAAAAATTGCCCTTGGCTCTGGATGTGAAAGTGCCCATGTTTGATGTTTGGCATGATGCCATGTTTGAACATGGATCACATAGCTTTCCAACAGTTGAACAGCTGATTTGAATCAAATCACCTAATTTTCTGCTAATACAATTTATCTAGTACGAATGGTTAACCAGCCTGATCAAACAAGATCAGGCTTTTGTATGATGCAGTTTTTTGTTTTTATATGAAAAAAAAATTCAGATAAGATGAGATGCTTAGGTTTAGAACTCATTTAAAAATGAAAATATTGGAAATTGTGGTTTCGGTCATTTTAATCCTTGGGATTCTTTATGTGATCCAATGGGGATTTCATGGTTTTCCGACGGGAAATTAATATTTGATTGATTTAAAGCTCTGGAATTTATTTTAAGATCAATAAAAATCCTCAAAGTATCAAGAAATGAATCATCGCTCTTTCACTTTTTCTTGTTATAAAAAATGATCAGTAATACGATAATGATCGCCAAGATGGCAAGAATGATCGTAGTTTCCATAACAATACCTCTCAGGCATAAATCTTAAGTTTTAAGCATCTAAATTAAAACCGAATATATATTAATTAAACTCAAGTTTTGTTAGAGCCGCTAGTTTTTTGAAAAACATTTTTCAGTGATGTTGATAGAAGAACCGCTCAATCCTATTCTGTGTCTAACTAAAAAAATAAACATATATTTAGCCAACAGACACATTAAATAATGATCCGATCCATGCACTGAATAACATGGCGATAATTCCCCAGAGCATGACCCGAACTGCACCTCTCCAGACACTTACTCCACCCGCATAGCTCGCCAGTGCACCCATCATCCCCAAACTTAAAACGCCAATCAGCATGACGCCTTTATCCAGATAGTGTTCCGGTAAAATCATGATTGAAATTAAAGGAAATAATGAGCCTACCGTAAATGCCATGGCGGAAGAAAATGCAGCGAGAAAGGGTTGGGCAGAGGTATGCGCTGAAATACCAATTTCATCCCGGGCATGGGCATCCAAGGCATTATGGTCGGTCAGCTGTTCAGCGACCTGTTGTGCCAAAGCGGGTTCCAGACCTCGTTGTATATAAATCGTTTTGAGCTCATTTAACTCATGCGTGGGATGGCGTTGCAGTTCGCGCTCTTCCATGAGTAGATCATTGGTTTCAATGTCTTGCTGGGATTTAACCGAAATATATTCACCGGCCGCCATTGATGCGGCTCCAGAAATCAATCCGGCAACACAGGTCACCAATAAAATTTCTGTGGATGCTCCACTGGCTGCAATACCCACCACCAGACTGGTGACCGAAATAATCCCGTCATTTGCCCCCAGTACAGCTGCACGAAGCCAGCCCGCGCGTTCGATATAATGTTTTTCAAGATGGTATGAATGGCGCACAATGAAGCCCCTTTTTTATTATCATCATGATTATATTAAATTTAAGTCATGTATAGATAGTAGGATTGAATCGATCTGAAAATTATCTTGAATGATCAGCTCATCGTGCGCTTGGCTGAGCATTTTATCAATCCAAGATAAAATCGAAGTGAGATTCATAATTTCAAGAAATCAGACGCACTTGATACATAATTGATTTACGAATGGTAAAAATGACTAAAGCAAATCAAACATATCGAACAAAATAATAGCTGAGTGAGTTGGTTTAAAAAGAGAATTATCATGAAAGAAAAACATGAAAGCCATAAATGCTTGGTATGCGGCAAGCACTTTCTTCTGAAAAATCTCACCCCGATGGGAACAGTCAGACAAGTCATTACCGAAGAGATTGCCAAAGATATTCCAGGCTGGACACCGCAAGATTATATTTGCCAGGCAGATTTAACCCAGTACCGTATACAGTATGTACATTCATTATTAAGTTCGGAAAAGGGTGAAGTGACTGATCTTGAGTTTGAAGTGATTGATAGCATGCATCAGCATGAACTGATCACCAAAAATGTGGAAACGACCTTAGAGCAAAAGTGGACCTTGGGAGAAAGGCTCGCCGATAAAATTGCAACTTTTGGTGGAAGCTGGACCTTTTTGATTTGTTTTGCAATCTTCTTGGGCCTGTGGATTACGATAAATACTGTGGTGATGGTGACACAACCTGCCGATCCTTATCCATTTATTCTGTTGAATTTAATTCTGTCCTGTCTCTCGGCGATTCAGGCACCTATTATTATGATGAGCCAGAACAGACAGGAAGCAAAAGACCGCTTACGTTCGCAAAATGATTATCAGATCAACTTAAAAGCCGAACTGGAAATTCAGCATTTGCATGAAAAATTAGATCATCTGTTGCTGCATCAATGGGAACGGTTGGCGCAAATTCAGGAAATCCAGCTGGACCTGCTTTCTGAAATGAGCAAAAAAGATTAAAGGATGCTGTGGGGGACTCTCTATTATTTTATAGAGCTTATAAGTAATAAGATCGCTATATGCCTTGAGTTACTATTATCTCGCTCAAGATTTGACACATATTAAAAAGCCCACAAATGAGTGGGCTCAAACTGAAACCGTCTTATTTAAATAAAATAACTGGTTTTGGTCATCAACTTGGAAATGCCGGTCATGGCGATCTTGACTGGAACGGGTAAATCTACACCGCCAGCGTTTAAAGCTGTATCCCGATGATGCAGTTCATCTTCATTCATCTGTTCCAAGATACGACGAGAACGTTCATCCTGCGGTGGCAACTGACTAATATGATGTTGTAAATGCATGCTGACTTGACGTTCTGTTTCAGCCACAAAACCCAGACTGTATTTATCGCCTGCGATCCCGGCAATTGCACCCATACCGAAGGAAAGACCGTACCAGACCGGATTGAGCAGACTGGTATGGCTATCCAGTTCTTTTAAGCGGTCTTCACACCAAGCCAGGTGATCCTGTTCTTCAATCGCTGCCTGTTCCATTTCGCGACGCACATTCGGGAGTTTCGCCGTCATGGCCTGACCATGATACAGCGCCTGTGCACAGACTTCACCACTATGATTGACCCGCATTAAACCTGCCACATGACGTGCATCACTGACCGTTAACTGCGTTTCTACCGGTTGGGCCGGATTCTCACGTTGTGCTGAGGTCGTGCCCGGGACTAGACTGCGTAATGCCTGGTCAAAAGAGTGAATCAGTTTATCGAGACCTGTATATTGACGCATGAATTAATCCTCCAAGGGCGCTTTTGCAGTTTTGATCATTGGTTTCAGCCGGTAAAGTAGCCAGAGAGTAAACAGGCCGCTTAATACTGCGGTAATACAAAAAAGTATTTTAAGATCAAGCTCTAGAACACTTAAAATAATAATCGAGAATATAGCAGAAGATACCATGAAAACGGCATTCAGAATGTTATTTGCTGCAACCACACGCGCACGATGTGAGCGGGGAGAATGCGCCTGCATCATGGCATACAGCGGTACAATATAAAAACCGCCGCTAATTCCAAGTAAGGTGACGGCCAGCATCACATGATAATAGCTCCAGCCTTGCTGAAAGACATCTGCCAAGCCGATTAATGCACCTGTACGCTCCGGAACAAAGGCCAGACTCGCGGCCAGATACAGGGCAAAGATCACCAGACCGATCGCGCCAAAAGGCACCATCTTGATATTGACCTGGCTGCCACCAATTTTACGGCATAAGTATGAACCCAGACCAATTCCGACAGAAAAAAAGGTTAAGAGCAGACTGGCGACATTTTCAGATGCATGCAGATTTTGTAATGTCAGCTGAGGAATCTGGGTCAGATAGGTTGCACCATAAAACCAGTACCATGAGTTGCCCAGTAAAATGGTAAAAATCAGAGGTAAGCTTTTGGCATATTTCAAGGTCTGCAAGCTGGTGCGGAAGAAATTCCAGTCAACTTGCAGCTCAGGCGCGGGAATACTTTGTTTCAGGATATAGCGACTGGATATATAACCAATCAAGGCGATGCTGATGACGGTTAAACTGATCCAGATCAGGTTGCCGGCGGAAGCTGCAATGACTGCACCGCCCAGAATCATACCGAATAGGATTGCCAGAGAAGTTCCGGACTGAAACAGGGCATTGCCGGACATCAGTTCATTCGGTTTCAGGACTTCAGGTAAAATCGCATATTTGATCGGGCCAAAGAAAGTGGAATGGGTGCCCATCAGGAACAGGGCAAATAACAGAATCCATAAATTGCCCATGAGGAAACCGACAGTTCCCAGCAACATAATGGCAATTTCCAGAAGCTTGAGATAGCGAATCAGCTGTGAACGTTCGTATTTGTCGGCAATCTGACCGGCCGTGGCTGAAAAAATAAAATAGGGCAAGATAAACAGTAAAGCCGCCAGATTATTTAAAGTGCTGATGCTGGCCGATTGCTGTTGAATCCAGCCATAAGTAATGACCAGCAGTAACGCCTGTTTAAATACATTATCGTTTAATGCACCAAAAAACTGCGTCAGAAACATCGGTAAAAAGCGCCGAGAAGCTAACAAATGTTCATTTTTGTTCATATAGGCCGTGCTACATTAAGTTTTATTAAGAAATGTCAGTTATGCGTAAACATTGAGAAAAATCATGTAAGATACTTTCAGCCATGTAAAGGTAAAAACCAATTAATTAAGCTCCTTAGCTTATATTTTTCGGTCAAATAATCAATTAAAGAATGTATTCGTTTAGAGTTTGCTATGCCTGCAAAGAAAAATTTTAAAAAAACGATGCTAAATCGCAGTATGGGGCCTCTCATACCACAGCATAGTGGTATGCAGCTGTGTATGAGCATCTTTTTTATGATGTTATCCCATCAGAGCATGGCACAAACCGAACAGCCCGAAACACCTGTGGCCATTTCTCAGGCAGAAATGGTGGACGAGCTATCCAAAGAAGCGATTCGTCAGGGAGTGGCCACGTCCGAAACGGAAGCGGAAGAAAAAATCGAAGAAGCCTTGGAGCCTGAAGTTCCAGTGGACAGCATGTTGATGCTGGAACAACAGCAAAATGCAGGATCTGGTCTGGGTGAATTTACGCCGATCGAGTTTGATGATCTGGAAGATCTGCCAGTACAGACTATTGATCAGAACATGGCCAATGAAATTTACCAGATAGCTGAGCAAGCCAAACAGGAAGCACAAAATTATCGCAATAACCAGACCACTGAAACAGTGGTGGCAGATATTAGCCAGCAGGAACTGCTGGAAATTAATCAGGCACCGGTGAATGTCGATCAGTTGATGCAATCGATTCAGGCAGACAGCAAGATTATTGTACAAAATAATGAAGCCGGATTGACCTTGCCAGAAGTGCCAGGTCAGCTTGTCGCTGAGGATGATAAACGTCCGAATCTGTTTAAACGACTATTTTATAAAATCCGTCCTCCACGTCAGATCATGACCGCAAGAGTTCCTCGAATTAGTGCCGATGTGGTGATCATGAATGGGCAAGGTGTTGCGCAAAGCAACGGTATGCTGAATCGTAAAGATGTACCTGAAGGCCATTTGAACTTAAGAAATAATGTTAAAGCCAAATTATCCAGTTTTACTCAGGAGTCTTTTGGTGACTTTAATTCAGCGTTGCCGCAATTACGCACCCTGTCCAGACAGGCAGCGCAGGCGGTGGGCTATTATAATGCCCAGTTCAGGTTTGAAAAAATCTCTGACAGTCGGGTTCGGGTTTTTGTGACCCCGAATGAACCTGTCCTGATTAGCAGTCAAAATATTGAATTTACTGGAGAGGGCGCCGAACAGCCACAATTCCAGGTCATCAGTCTTTTGCCTGAACAGGAAGAAGGCGATATTTTCAACCATGGCAATTATGAAAAAACCAAGACACGCATTACCACAGCAGCCAATAACAACGGTTATTTTGATTCATTCTGGCGTCTGCATGATGTGAAGATTGCCCAGCCACAAAATACTGCCGATGTGAACCTGCGTTTTGAAACGGGTGAACGTTATAAATTAGGCAATGTCGAGTTCAGAATGAGCGATCCTGAAAAGGAATTTCCGCTGGACCGAGACGTACTGGAAAGTCTAGTCACCTGGACAGATGGTGCAGATTATACCTTCTGGCGGGTGAATAGCCTGGCCAATAACCTGACCAACTCACGCTATTTCAACTATACCCTGGTGGATGCGATTCGCCCCGATCCGCTCGATAAAGAGCTGGAACTGGCACCCGATATTCAAAGCCTGATTGAAGAACAGAAACGGACTGAAGATCAGGCTGCTACGATGCAACCAGCTCGCTCAGTATCCTCTTCTCAGGAGGTAACCCAGAATGTCGTAGATGAAGACCAGTTTGCCGGTAGCCGCGATCAGGAAAGTGCAAATTTAAGAACTTTGCGGGTTGAGCAGCAAACCAAAGAGAATGAACAGGATCGTTTAAAAGTACAGGCACGGGAAGAGAAAAAGATTCCAGTGATTGTGACTTTAAATGCAGACCGTTTAAATAGTGCTGAAGTGGGTTTGGGTTATGGCACAGATACCGATATCCGCTTACGTGGTCAATATCGTCGTGCCATTGTGAACAAGCGCGGACATTCGTTTGATGCCAACATGGAGTTATCTGGCATCCGTCAGTCGATTGATGGACGTTATAATATTCCCTATCACCATCCGCTGAATGATTATGTCAGTATTGTGGGTGGTTATGAGCGTGAAGAGCGTGAAGGCGTCGCACAGGGTGAAGGCCTGTTGATTGAATCGGCAGTCTTAGGTGCAGACCGGATTATTAAAAATCCACTGGGTAACTGGCAACGTACTTTTGGCGCCCGTTATCGTCTGGATCGCTTAACACAGGATGGTTCTGTTGATTTTAACCAGATTCCAGAAGCGTTTCGCTTTAATACCGAAGATGAACAGCAATCGCTACTGGTGGGTTATGAAGTTTCACGTACCGAGAGTGATCGTCGGGTCAATCCGACAAAAGGTTTTAAGCAGACCTATAAGATTGAACTGGGCAGTGAGGCTTTACTCTCTGATGCCGATATGGCCATTGTGAATGCAGGTTGGCGGTTTATCTATTCATTGGGTGAAAATGCAGACCATCAGTTTGTGGGTCGTGCCGATGCAGGCTATATCTTTACTGAAGATTTTGCCAAAGTGCCGTATAACCTGAGATATTTTACCGGGGGTGATCAGAGTATCCGCGGTTTTGATTATAAGAGCCTTTCTCCGGAAATTGACGGTTTTAAAGTAGGTGGTCAGGCCTTGGGCGTGGCTTCATTAGAATATAATTATCAGTTTAAGGAAGGCTGGCGTGCTGCGGTCTTTGCAGATGCCGGAAATGCCTATAATAAAGAATTCAGTAATCCGACCGAATATGGCGCGGGTGTGGGTGTGCGTTGGGCTTCACCGATTGGGCCAATACGTATAGATGTTGCGACTGGACTGTCTGATGACAATTATCCGATTCGTTTACATTTCTTTATTGGATCACAGTTATAAAACATCATTTTAAAAAATAGTTATTTGGGTAGATCATGGTCGAGAACCAACCACAGCCAGAACAAGAACCACAAGATAGCGTTGTGCCGAAAAAGCGCCGTATATTCAGAAGCATCCTATTGTCGGTGCTTTTTTCGCTGATTTTTCTGCTGTCTGTGTTGGCTCTACTGTTTTCGACCAATCAGGGCAGTAAATTTCTGCTGGATCAGGTGCTGGAACGTCAGCAAATTATTCAATATGAATATGAGGGCGGTAATTTATGGCGCGGGATTATTCTTAAAAATGTGCTGGTCAGCCTGAAACCAGTCGATGTCAAAATTGATCGTGCTGATGTTAAGCTGGGCTGGCGCGCGATTGTCAAAAAAGAAATTCATCTGACTGAAGCCGATGTCCTCAATCTGCAAATTATTAACAAGCAACCATCAACAGGCGAACCATTCAAGTTTAATGCTATCCGTTTGCCTTTTATCTTGCGCGTTGATCATTTGCTATTGGATCATCTGGTGATTAAAACCCAGACCAATGCAGTTGATTTTTATAATATCGAATTAAATGAGGCACTCTGGTCTGGTACCGAATTAAATTTTGAAGATTCCCGTATGGACATGGGCTATTTGTCTGTACGTGAAGCCACGGGTAAAATGCAGTTTGAAGGCAAATATCCTCTAGATGCCACAGGCATCGTTAATCTACCTTCCTTAAGAGACAGCCTGAATATTCATGATATTCAGGTGCGGGCACGCGGAACGCTGGACACGATTCAGGCGGGCGTAGCGACCAATACGCCTGATTTATTAACCGGTTGGGTTATCGTGCATCCGATGCGTCCTCAGGTACCGATGCGCGGCGAGTTGAAGTTCAAGGATTATCACTGGCCTATTCTGGCCGAACAGAAACTGTTTACCAAAGACGGCATTGCCGAGTTTAATGGCGATATCAAGCGTCTGGACCTGAACGTCCAGACTGACCTGATTGGGGAAAATATTCCGCAAGGTCAGTATAGTGCAGTGATGTATACCGATCTGGTCAATCAGCTGAATATTACCGATCTGAATGGTCAGTTGATGAAAGGTGCAGTTAGCCTTGCCGGGACAGTAGGCTGGAAAGACCGGGTCAGCTGGGATCTGGCTGGACGCTTAAATGGGATTGATCCTAAACATGAGCGTATTCCGCAAGTCGTACAAGATTTCTTGCCGCCAAGTCTGGATGCGAATATTGCTTCTGCGGGTAACCTGGAAAATGGCCTGCACCTTACCGGATTAGTTGATTTCGACCGTTATGAAAGCTGGAATCTGAAGCTGGATCAAAACCCAGCCAAAGGCAATAAAGTACAACCGATGCTGTTAGATGTTGCTTGGAAAAATATTGATCGCGCCGTACCTTATGTGGGCTGGCTCAGCAGTCAGTCTGGCGATGTTAAACTGGCATTGGTCGAAGGTCAGCAGAATATTCATGTGGCAACTAAAGTCGAGCAGCATGAAGAAGGCCTTCTGCCTGCTGGCATGTATCAGGCTAAGCTCAATCTGAACAAGAATATCTTGAATGTCCCAAGTTTTAATTACAGTGCCAATGCACAGGCAGGCAGCTTAAGCGGCAATGCACGGATTGAACTACCACAGGAAAAACGTCAGTTAAAATGGACTGCAGTATTAAATGCCAAAAATTTGAATACTCAAAGTATTGCCGCAGCTTCACCGGTAGATCGTTTGAATGGCCAAGTTAAAGCCAATGGTTATGCGCAACCGAATCAGCAGATTATTAAACTGAATAGTGTTGACCTGACCGGACGACTGGCGGAGCAAAATGAAACCGTACGTTTGACCGGAAACAGCACCATTGCCTTGTTATTCCATAATGAAAAAGCGGGTGGCGGATTTAAAGGTTACGCGGTCAATTATGATGGTGCTTTAAATTCTAGCCAGCTTAAAGCCAGTCAGGGTATGCTGAAACTGCGCGTTTCAGGCACCCCGGAAATGTTGAAGATAAATGAATTCCGACATGATGGTGTGGCTGGCAAGATTAATGCCAGCGGTCTGGTCAATCTGGCGAATGGCATTGGCTGGGATATCAACGCATCCTTAATCCGCTTTAAGCCGCAATATTTTAATGCCAAACTGAAAGGCGAATTGTCAGGCAATGTGCAAACCCAAGGGGTGTGGTCAGATGCCTTAAAACGCATTCAGATTCAACGCTTAAATCTGGCCGGTATGCTGAATAACAAACCGGTACGTGGCACGGGTAATTTATCGGTCATCATTAATTCAAACCAGCGTGGTTTCGTACCACAGCAGTTTGAAGCCAATAACCTCTTTCTGTCATATGCCAGTAACCAGATTCAGGCGACCGGTAATGCACAAAATCTCCAACTGAAAGTGAATGCGCCGGCTCTGTTTGAATTGTATCCAGGCTTAAGAGGTCGTGCGCAGGGCTATATCAATATGCAGGCACAGCCACGATTGCAGGCTTCAGCCAACCTGTCTATCGACAATTTTGCCTTTAAAAACCTGTTTAGCGTGCAGAAAGTTCGTGTTCGTGGACAGTTGCCAACATCGCAAAGCACACCAACTTTATTGACTGCAACGATGGATCGCCTGCGTAGTGGTTCACGCGAGATTGTACGCGGTGAGATATTATTGGCCGGTACCCGTGCTGCGCACATTCTCAAAGTGCAGGCAGAAAACCGCCTGTCAAAATTCTTTGTGCAGCTCGCCGGTGGCTTTAATGCCCAAAATAACTGGCTGGGTCAGATTCAAAAAGGTGATTTCGACTCTTTACGTGCCCGTCTGGTGCAACGTCAAAATGCAGCAGTGATTTATAACACTGCTCAATCGGATCTGTTTGTTGGTGCTCATTGCTGGATGAGTCAGCAAAGCCAGTTGTGTTTTGATCAGCCGATTAGGGTCAACAAAACCCGTGGCAGTGCCTCTTTTATTACCCAAAACCTTGATCTGGAAGATTTCAGTGCATTCCTGCCTGATGGATTGGCGTTGACGGGTAAAGTCAATGGTTATGCCAAGGCTGCTTGGGCACAAGGCGCCAAACCTAAAATCGACGCACGTCTGGTGACGCGTAATGGTGTGGTGGGCTTATCTTCTGAAGATCCAGATTATTTGGGTTCTACACTCAAATATGATGAAGTCGGGTTGGTCGCAAAAAGTGTGGCAGATGGCTTGCAGCTTCGTCTGGATGTCAAAACACCAGATATCGGAACCGGCTATGCCAATGTCATCATTGATCCATATCGTGACAGTAAACCGATGCGTGGCGAAATTGCCTTTAACCAGGTACAGCTCAAGGTCTTTAAGCCATTTATTCAGGACATCCGTAATCTGGACGGGATTTTATCTTATGCCGGAAAAATTAGCGGAACTTTAACGGATCCTTTACTTGAGGGTGAGGTTCGGGTCAAAGATGCTTCAATCAGCATGATCTCCCTACCGGTGAATCTGACTAATGTACAGCTCTATTCATCCATACGTCAGAATTCTGCCAGCATCAATGGCGCATTTAACAGTGGCCGTGGTGTGGGCAAATTAACCGGTTCTGTGGACTGGAAAGGTGATCCGCGGGTGCAGTTAAAACTGCAAGGTGACAATCTGTTGATTCGTCAGGCCCCATTAATTACTGCTGTGGTGACACCTGATTTGACCCTGGACATGTATCCATTTAATAAAAAACTGAGTCTGAGTGGCACAGTCGATGTACCGCGGGCATTGATTTCAATGCCAGAAGCCTCAGAACCTGTAGTTGGTTTATCTTCAGATGTACGTGTCGTGCGTGAAGGTGATGATCAGCTGGCGATCTTGAAGTCTGCACGTCCTTGGGATATCCGGGCAGATGTAGCTGTTTCTTTAGGGAATCAGGTGATCTTTCAGGGCTTTGACAGTCGTATTCCACTCTTGGGTCGAGTCAATCTGTCACAGCGGGGGCTGGAAACCGCAATGCGTGCCAATGGTGCAATCGGGGTATCACAGCGGGTGAAAATCGAAGCCTATGGTCAAAGTCTGGACCTGAATCGTGCTATCGCACGTTTTAATGGTGAACTTACCAATCCGACACTGGACATTGATGCCAATAAATCGGTTCAGGGTAGTACGGTCGGGGTACGGGTAACAGGGACGGCATCGAGTCCAAGTATTCAGATTTATAATGATGCGGGCTTGTCAGAACAGGAAGCCTTGAATGCCTTGATTACCGGTCGTGTTAATGAGGGTGTATCTGGTTTAAGCCAGGCTGAAGGATTTAGATCCGATGTGAATAATACGATCGCTGCTGCGGGGATTAGTCTGGGCTTGGGTAGCACCCGCGCACTGACCAACCAGATCGGGCGCAGTTTTGGCTTAACTGGTCTAGCTCTGGATGCTCAAGGTACAGGAGATGATACCCAGGTTTCTGTGACTGGTTATATTACGCCTGATTTATATCTGCGCTATGGGGTCGGGGTATTCACACCGGTGAATAAGCTCACTTTACGCTATCAGGTAAATCAGCGCTTGTATCTGGAAGCGAGTCAGTCTTTAGAACGTGCGATTGACTTGTTCTATAATTGGCGCTTCTAATTTAAGCAATAAAAAAGCCCTAAAATTTTAGGGCTCTTTTATTGGGAGACAGGACAAAGATTTTATTAGCTATAAAGTAGATTGATGTCATAGTCAGCAGAAGCATTGATCTCTAAATTCAATCTCTATACATATATGACAATAGAGTTACGAGTAGAGAAAGAATTTAGGATGAGACTTCAGGGTGAAGAAAACTGATCATCGTATAATTCAGCTATCACATATAGAAAATCAATTAAAATATGCAATAACAGACTGAAAATCAATAAACCCATAATAAAAATAGGTGTATATTGAAAATACGATTTCACGCATAAGAGCATCTTCGCATGTCGACTAAATTTATCATCCGTTTTGCTGCGATTCTATTTTCTGTACTTATTTTGACTGCATTAGCCATTCAATTTTTCTTTAAATCGGATGTAACCGTAGTTCTATGGATTTTCGCTGTACCTTTCATTTTGGGCATTCCAATTTTGGCTTCTGTTGTATTGACCACCAATGATGAACTTGATATTCATAACGTTAATTAGGCTTGAACCTTAAACTGGCGCATTTAAAGTGCATCTGATCTTTACTGATAGAGCAGCCGACATTTGCACTTTGTTCAATAAAATAGACCTTATTTTAAAGCAATGCAGGTCAGTTAAGCATGCATCAGAAAATGTAGTAAAAATGAGTGTATGTTTACGCTCATTTTTTATCAGCTTACTCCAGAATTTAGATTTAACTCTCAAATCATTATAATTTACATAAACTCTAAGAAATAAGGGAATATTCTTATCATTATTCATTCAAAATAGGTCTTCATCATAAAACTCATTATTTTAGAGAAAACAGAATGCCTAAAAATAATTATCTACCAGCTCTAGAACAAGTTTATGACTTTTTAAAGGAACGACCAGGTTTTAAGGATAAAAGTGAATTTGATAAAGCGGTAGAATATTTTAGAACTCTACATGAAAGTGATCCTCTGGATTTCAGAGTTCAAGCACCGAATACTGTCGCTGGAAAATTTGGGGCTAAAGAGACTATAAATTTAGGGTCTATGCCAGAATTCAGTAATAAGGAAAATTTCCTTAACTGGATAGATACGCAAATTAACCACTAGTTGAAGGACTTTAAGCAAACGCATCATGCGGCAGGTTTTCATTTATTATTCATACATTCATTAACATGTAGTACAGAAAACAATCGAAACTGAGTTGGAAAACTACAAATTTGAATGATAACTTTATATTCAAATCTTCCCAGTAAAGAGGTGAGCAATGAAGTTGTTGACTTTGGTTGGTATGGGAGTAGCAGCGAGTTATTGTTATAAAACTATGAAAAATGGCAAGCTTGCTCTTTCAAAACCTGACTTTGATGAAAGTGTAAAACGATTTGTACTGCAAGAATTTGCAGCTTAGTTCTTCACGATATATTTTCCAAAAAGGCTCATCGGAAGATGGGCTTTTTTATTTTCTAAAAATTTATAATTCTAATATTCAGATTAAAAGCAGTTTAATTATAGCCACCATGTTATAAACCTACCTCGTGATCTATTTTAAATAATTAAATGAGAGCTAATGGATGATGAAGATGGAAATGAATGGTGCGAGCTTATATATTCTGAAGCCTTGAGAATATATAAACCAACAAAATACAACACAGTCAACAAACTGAGATTCTTTGCGCTGATTTTAGAATTATTCGCAGAAATGCAGCATGAGGATGTAATAATTCAAGTAAAGGCCGTGAATGTAAAACTTAAATTGAGATCTAAAAATTACATTTTTTGGGTGTTTGAAATGCCTGATTTTCAGGATAAGACGCTATTTTTAACTTATATGTCTAGTAAATTAAGTCAGCTATAAGGTGTCGTTGAAGGTTAAAATCGTCAATCAATTTAACAAGCATAGTTTTTTTTATACTAATGGTCTATTTATATATTTTTATCAATAGCTTGCTTATTCTCTAGTCGTTACTCACTTTGACAACATACCTGAATCAGCGCAAAAGTGAAAAGAGGAAGACCTATCGAAAGATGGGCTTTTTTAATATTTACAGCTTATTGAACGAAAAGTAACTTAAAGCAAATGTAAGAGAACAGTTTATTAATACTCTCTATACTTTATTGCTAAATTCACAGTGCTATATTCGTTTTGCGAAAACAAAAAGACGCAAATAAGACGAAGAAAATGACTACAGCACTAGCCCGCTTATTTGAAAAAGTAAGTGGGCTCTTTAATTGAAAAATTAATGTAATATTATGCTAATGTATAAATTATAAGTTTATATATAATGCATAAATAGATTCTATTGCTGTAGTTTCTTTCCAATTTCAGCCTCCTTCCCTAAGGAGGCATTTTTTTATCTATGGAAAAGTAAAGTTCCAATTACTATTGTGTTTATTCAGTTACATAAATGATCATCGTTGACTCTTGAATGAATCCTTCAAATATTTGAGCATGATATTTTATTGGTTAAATAAGTGATGGATCGCCATGATAGATGAAGAAAAGCCTTTGAACTTTGACGACGATAGTGAACCTCAAGATTTTGAAGATGAAGAATTTATCGATGATAAGAAAGAGGATGAAATGTACAATGCTATTACCAAAGATGGGTCAAGTGTTGATCCTGCGGATGATGGAACACGTCATATTCGTCCTGAAGACGGTGATCCGATAGAAGTTGAAGAGTAATAAAAAGCCCAATTTAATATTGGGCTTTTTATCGTTTGGTCGATGAGAATGAAAATACAATATTTCCTATTTAGAATTGGGCGGATTGATCAAAATAGCCACCTAGAAAATTTAAATATCCATTGAAATGATTTTTTTCACTTAATAAAAAAGCCCTCATTCATGAGAGCTTTTATGTCAATTCAATTTAGCAGAATAGCCTAAGAAAATATTTAAAATGGGGTGCAATTAATCGTTAAACGTCTCATTTAACGCAGTTTGAACCGCTTCAACCCGTGCCTTGCAAGCTTTATAGGCGGTCATGGATTCTTCCACGATTTTCATCAAGTTATCAATATCCGGTTCTTGCTGAGATTCGAGCAATTCTGCATTCTTTTTCAAGATGTCATAGCCTTGTTGGAAGCTCAAAGTATCATGATTCATGAGGAAGTACCTGTATAAGTTGTGCTGAAAAAATGCCGTCATGTAATTCGACTTCAACCAGATCGCTGGACTGAATCTGTTGAATAGAGGCAACCACATGTTCTTGCTGGCGCACGATGGCATAACCCTTGGATAAAACATGTTTAGGATTTTGTAGTAGCGTTTCCCGCATCAGGGCATCAAGCTGCTGATTAATCAGCTGGGTATGCTGCTGGGCCAGACTGGTAGTATTGGCCTTGATCTGTTGCAGACGTTGCAGCGCATCCATAATCTGGTTGTTGGCCAGACTTTGAATCAGTTTCAAAAATTGATCATTCTGATTTTGATAAGCTTGAATCTGTTGCTGGGATAAACGCTGAATGCGCTGTAGATAATTCAGAATATCCTGGGTCAGTTCAAAGATATGATTGCGGATTCCGGCAATGGCTTTACTCGGAGTATCAAAGGAGCGATGCGCAATCTCATCCAGAATAGTACGGTCTTTTTCATGCCCGATGCCGACCCAGACCGGTACCGAACGTTTACAGAGCAGGGCAGCCAGATCATAATCATTCAAATAAGCCAGATCATTGACTGCGCCACCACCTCGTATAATCACAATCAGATCCGGTGCGGTATTATAAGTCTGTGCCCATTGTTTGAGCGCTTGTGCCAGACTGTACATAATACTTTGCGGGGCGGTATTTCCCTGAAAAGTCGCACTGTGATAGATAAACTCACACACCTGCGCACGCTGCAGTGCATCGGCATCTTTTTTAAAATCTCCCAGGCCTGCTGCATTTTCGGGAGCAATCACCAGAATCCGGTTCAGGTCAAAAGGGCTGGGCAAGTTTCTATTGCGCTGAATCAGTCCTTCAGTCGTCAACCGCTCAACAATCTGCTGATAACGCCGGGCAATATCTCCCAGAGTATAGCCTGAGTCAATTTCAACGATATTTAAAGAAAAACCATACTGCGGATCGAAATTAGCTTTGACTTTAATCAGCACTTTCAAATCACGACTCAGCTCAATTCCGCTTTCACGTTCAAACTGCGTGACAATTTTCTGGGCACTGAATTTCCAGATAGTCGCTCGGCAACTGGCGATGACCTGATCACTGTCGGCTTCTTTTTCTGCCAGCTCCAGATAATAATGGCCGGCTTTAATACTTAGATTACGAATCTCGGCTTTAACCCATACCGGTGTATCGAAAGTGAGTTTGACCACTTCCTGAACTGTAGCAAGATATTCCTTGAGGGAGAGTTGAGGATCGTCTGTCATGCCAATAGAAAGTTTAAAATTCAATCAAATATTAAATCAATCCAGCATAGATCACAAATCTAAAAGTGAAGTCATATTTGAATGATGTAATGACAATGCAATGCTATTGAAATGCATAATCACTTGGTCTAGGCGATTCATTCGGCATTTTTGTATTTTGTAGAGGTTCTTATCTTCTGTTTGTCTTGTTCATTGAGAGAATTTATAGTGTTGAAGTCCTTAATTCACAAAGGTCTTATTTCTAATTTTTAATGAAAAAGCACGGTTAAAAATGTACACAGACTTGTGTCTGGCAAGGACAAGGAAATATGCTAAATTGGTGAAGAATTATTGAAGAAGAATAGGCTCTCATGAAAAAAACAATGCTGTTCGGTTTACTGGCTCTCGCTCTAAGCGCATGTACCACTACGCCGCAATCTGAGACGGATGCTCCTAAAACAGGTTCAGCGAATCCTGCAAGCGCTTATTGTGTCAATCAGGGTGGCAAGCTTGAGATTCGTACTGAAAGCAATGGTCAGGTCGGATATTGCCATTTAAAGAATGGTCAGGTGGTCGAGGAGTGGGAATTACTGCACATGAATCAACCTAAATGTATTGCTGATCAGGCAGCGGCATTGGTGGGTCAGTCCAATTTGACTGAAGCGCAAATCAAGCAGAAAACCAAGGCACAAATTGTACGTATGGTTGAACCGGGTCAAGCGGTGACGATGGATTATCGTGAAGAACGAGTGACTGTAACGGTGGATCCTACAAGCAAAAAGATTATCCAGGCTTCATGTGGTTAATTACACAAAATGAAAAAGCCCATTAGTGGGCTTTTTTAATTCCATACAACTCGCATTTTGAAATGACAAATCTTCCCCGATCTTTTATATTGCCCCTCGGAAGGAGAAATTCATGAAAAAGTTATTGGCTTTATCGTTTATGCTGGCGCTGGCCGGTTGTGCCGAGAAGAAACCCTTAACCCCTGAAGAGCAGTGGCAAGGTTATTGTCGAAGCGTCGGTAATGCGGCGCGTACCATTATGCTGGATCGTCAGAATGCGATTGAGAAAGAAAAAGCAATCGAGCATGCCAACAAGATCGACGACGAAACCACCAAAGGTTTTATCCTGAATATTATTGATGAAGTCTATGCGATTCCAGCCGAAGAGATTAAGGCAGATGTAAAAGCAGCCCGTGAAAAAGTCCGCGCTGAATTTACTGCAAAGTGTATTGCGACACCGCATGACGAATTACCAGATTACAAACCGTTCTAAGGAACGGTTTTTTTATATTTGGATAAAATTATCCAACTCATATTTCCCATTAAATGTATTTAAATATACACATCTTCAAAAGACTGAATAATAAAAATAGCGTAAGCAAAATGTACACTTTGTGACAATTTCTAAATCTAAAATATAGAAATACTTATCTTTATATTGAATAATGAATTCAACTCCAATTAACCGAGGAGTAGCACAATATGGAAGTCGTAAGATATTTGCATCATTCTGATCTGCTGCTGGAAGATGAAGAAGGTGTGGTCATTATTGGCGGCAGTCACTATGTACTCAGCGTCGGTGACAAAGTCGTTTTAAAGAAGATACTAGAACAAGATAAAAAGCTTTATCAGGTGGATATTTCCTTTGCCAGCAATAATCACAGTACTACCTATGAAGATGAATGCGTGGTGAAATTCCAAGGCTGCCGAGACTCATATCAGCAGTATTTAAACTCGACCACTGTACACTAAGGTGGAGTATCTTTTTAAATTCAAATCAGGCAACATCAGGGTTGCCTTTTTTATGCATTAAATTCAGTTAAAAGGGCCTATTCATGGGCTTGTTTCGTGTGGTGTAAGCTAGAACTGATTACGGAATAATCATTAAGAGCATCATTTAGTTATAAAATAACGAGCATCACGAAGAAACACTTGAGTTGCATTAACTTTTAACTGGAAATTTAGTAAAATTTCGGAGTCCATATTATTTATGAAGCTTAGAATAAGCAGGAATTCATAAGTAATTTTTTAAAAAAGAGGAATAACACTGTGCTAGAAGCTTACCGCCAACACGTTGAAGAACGTGCCGCACTCGGAGTCCCACCGAAGCCACTTGACGATGCCCAAACAGCTGCATTAGTTGAACTACTAAAAAACCCGCCAGCTGGTGAAGAAGCATACTTGGTAGATTTGCTTGAAAACCGTGTACCAGCAGGTGTTGACCAAGCTGCATATGTAAAAGCTGCGTTCTTAGCTGCATTGGCAAAAGGCGAAGCAACCTCTCCACTCGTTTCTAAAGAACGTGCTGTTTACTTACTAGGTACTATGCTTGGTGGTTATAACGTAGCGCCTTTAGTTGAACTTTTAGACAATGCTGAGCTTGCTGAACTTGCAGCTGAAGCATTGAAAAAAACGCTTCTTGTATTTGATGCATTCCATGACGTTGCTGATAAAGCAAAAGCTGGTAACGCAAATGCTCAAGCAGTTATGCAGTCTTGGGCTGACGCTGAATGGTTCACTAGCCGTAAAGACGTTCCTGAAGAAATCAAACTGACTGTTTTCAAAGTAACTGGCGAAACCAACACTGACGACTTGTCACCTGCACAAGACGCTTGGAGCCGTCCAGACATTCCATTGCACGCAAATGCAATGTTGAAAAACGTACGTGAC
The DNA here is from genome assembly GCF_031844265.1 of Acinetobacter sp. RG5. Lineage (GTDB taxonomy): Bacteria > Pseudomonadota > Gammaproteobacteria > Pseudomonadales > Moraxellaceae > Acinetobacter. The sequence continues at coordinate 86,520 of NZ_JAUZUV010000010.1, forward strand.
GGAATCAATCCAGAAGTTCCTGGTGAAGTGGGTCCACTTAACCAGATTAAAGAACTGATCGCGAAAGGCAACCAGGTTGCTTACGTGGGTGACGTTGTTGGTACAGGTTCATCTCGTAAATCTGCAACTAACTCTGTACTTTGGTTCTTCGGTGATGACATTCCGCACATCCCGAACAAAAAAGACGGTGGTTACTGCCTAGGTTCTAAAATCGCTCCAATTTTCTTCAACACGATGGAAGATGCGGGTGCATTACCGATCGAGATCGATGTTGCTAACATGAACATGGGCGACGAAATCGTTCTTAAGATCGATCACGCTGCTGCTAAAGTAACTGCGTTCAAAGACGGCGCGCAAATCGCTGAAGCTGAACTTAAAACTCCAGTACTTCTAGACGAAGTTCGTGCTGGTGGTCGTATTAACCTGATCGTTGGTCGTGGTTTGACCACTAAAGCGCGTGAAGCTTTAGGTCTTCCAGTATCTACAATGTTCCGTACTCCGGTTCAGCCTGCTGCAACTGGCAAAGGTTTCACTCAAGCTCAGAAGATGGTGGGTCGCGCTTGTGGTCTTCCTGAAGGTCAAGGCGTACTTCCAGGTACTTACTGTGAACCTAAGATGACTACTGTTGGTTCGCAAGATACAACAGGTCCAATGACGCGTGACGAATTGAAAGACTTGGCTTGCCTAGGTTTCTCTGCTGACCTTGTTATGCAATCTTTCTGTCATACAGCTGCGTATCCAAAACCAGTTGACGTTCAAATGCAACACTCGCTTCCTGATTTCATCATGAACCGTGGTGGTGTGTCTTTACGCCCAGGTGACGGTATTATTCACTCTTGGTTAAACCGTATGCTTCTTCCAGATACTGTTGGTACTGGTGGTGACTCGCATACTCGTTTCCCAATCGGTATTTCATTCCCGGCGGGTTCTGGTCTTGTAGCGTTCGCTGCAGCAACTGGTGTTATGCCATTAGACATGCCTGAATCTGTACTTGTGAAGTTCAAAGGTAAAATGCAGCCTGGTATCACTCTACGTGACCTTGTACATGCAATTCCTTACTACGCAATTAAGGAAGGTGACTTAACTGTAGAGAAGAAAGGTAAGAAAAACATCTTCTCTGGTCGTATCCTTGAGATCGACTTAACAGAAATGGAAACTGACCTGACTGTTGAGCAAGCGTTCGAACTTTCTGATGCTTCTGCTGAACGTTCTGCTGCAGGTTGTTCTATCACACTTTCTGAAGAGAAAGTTGCTGAATACCTTCGTTCAAACATCACCATGTTGAAGTGGATGATTTCTGAAGGTTATGGCGATGCGCGTACTATGGCTCGTCGTGTTGAGAACATGGAAAAATGGTTGGCTAACCCAAGCCTGATCAAAGCGGATGCTGATGCTGAATACACCAAAGTGTATGAAATTGATCTTGCAGACATCAAAGAACCTATTCTTTGCTGCCCGAACGATCCAGATGATGCGAAACTTCTTTCTGATGTTCAAGGCGCGAAAATTGACGAAGTATTCGTTGGTTCTTGTATGACGAACATCGGTCACTTCCGTGCGACTGGTAAATTGTTAGAGAAAGTTCCTGGTGGTGCGTTGTCAACTCGTTTGTGGATTGCTCCACCTACGCGTATGGACGAACATCAGTTGATGGAAGAAGGTTTCTATAACATTTATGGTAAAGCTGGCGCGCGTACTGAAATGCCAGGTTGTTCATTATGTATGGGTAACCAAGCACGTGTAGCGCCGAACACGACTTGTGTATCGACTTCTACTCGTAACTTCCCGAACCGTTTAGGTCAAGGTGCTAACGTTTACCTGGCTTCTGCTGAACTTGCTTCTGTTGCTGCTGTATTGGGTAAATTGCCTTCTCCAGAAGAATACCAACAGTACGCAGCTCAAATTGACAGCATGTCAGCTGACATCTATCAATACTTAAGCTTCGACAAGATGAGCGAATATACTAACGCCGCTAAAGACGTTGATACGAAGAAAATTGCTGCTGCTCAGTTGACTTAATGAGCTAGAATCAAGAAAAGCCGAAAGGCCTTTCCCTAGCGCAAGAGCAAATCTATGATTTTCTTTGAAAATTAAGTTATAAGTAGTTTAAGATAAAGGCTGAGTAATCAGCCTTTATTATTGTGTATAGTAAAATATTTATATTATTAGGGGGTAGAATGTTGGAATTAGATGAATTTAAAATTATCAAATTAAATGGAGATCAAGATGTCACTATTAATTTTAGAGATAATAAAAAAATACTAATTGCTGAAAATGGATCAGGCAAAACTACAATAATGAAT